>CALXJH010000125.1 GCA_944388555.1 uncultured Clostridia bacterium | reverse complement strand
GTGCTGGGTGGTTTTGTGGGTGTTTCATCTCAACCTTGCAAGAATTGTGATGGGCTTTTTCGCGTACTACTTCTATTTCGTTTTGAGTTTCGACGTCGCAAATCTCTATGTGCAGGTCTGCAAGCTGTTCATCGACTTGCAGGTCATCTTCCGCCACTTCCCGTGGTGGAGCATCATAACGGTGACATGGCTGCTGTTCAACCGCTGGCGCAAGAATATCGCGCTCAACCGTCTGCGGCATTTCGAGGCACGCAACTGCGGGTTTATCAACGAGCTGCCCATCGTGTCAATGTCTTGCGGTTCTATGGGAAAGAAGAAAACCACGCTCATCACGGACATGGTGCTCTCGCAGGAGGTCATGTTCCGGCAGAAAGCATTGCAGATTTTACAAGAGAGCGACATGAAATTCCCGTACTTCCCGTGGATCTCCTTCGAGGACGAGTTGCGCTCTTGTATGGAACACGGCACGGTGTATAATCTGGCTTCGGTCAAGACATGGGTGGCATTAAAACGTTCAAGGTTTGCGCGGCACGCAAACGCACAATGGCAGCTGTACGGCTACGATTTCAACCGTTATGGTACGACTTTCGACGATACGTTGCGGGTAAACGGGCTGTTTGACGTCCTTGAAACCTACGCGCAGGCGTACTTCATCTACGTTATGCAGAGCAGCCTGATCGTGGCGAACTATTCGATTAGAATAGACAATGAACAGCTCGACGCAGGCAACTTCCCGTTGTGGCTTACGGACTTCTTTCCGAAGCGAAGGCGAGCCGAGAGCCGCCACGCGCATATTCTCGATTTCGACGTGCTGCGCCTCGGTAAAAAGGTGTTGGAACACAACCCGCTCGCGGGCAGTTTTGAGTTCGGCGTCGTCGCCATTACGGAGATCGGCAAGGAGCGCGGCAATAATCTGGAACTCAAAGAAGTCAAAAAAGGCACGGACGAGGCAAATCAGAAGAACGACCTCTTTAACTCGTGGCTCAAAATGTGCCGCCATTCCGCTACCGTGGATCATTTTCCGTTCATCAAGGTATTTACGGACGAGCAAAGACCGGAGTCTTGGGGTGCGGATGCCCGCGACCTTTGCGACGTCATCCACATCGTTTCGTCGGGGGATATGCGCCTTGCAATGCCCTTTTATACGATAGAGGAAATGCTCTCCGAGTGGGCATTCAACCGCTTTATGCGCCTCTACGAGGACTTCCGTTTCCGCCGCGGCGACAACACGCTCTTGGTGCATATCCTGAAAAGTATCACGGCATGGCTCTGGCGCAGAAACTTACGCATCTATAACCGCTTCGGCTACTCTATTGTGAAGATAGAAAAGGAGCGCGGCACGATGGACGGCAAGACGGAGAACAAGAAATACTATCTGATGAACGCGAAGATTTATGCAAACCGTTTCAGTACGGACTGTTTCTCGGACTATTTCAACGACATGGCAAAAAAGAGTAAACTTGGACTTATGGACTATTTAGAATACGCAACAGAAAAAGCAACGGTAAACGAACTTAAAATGCAGAACAGCTACTTTATCAATTCTCTGTACGGGAACGCCGGCAATGGTTCTGCGTGAAGGTAATGTAATGGTCAGTCGGCGCTCCTTGTGCAGTGCAAGGAGGTATGTATGCCGTTTGCAAAATGCAAGGTATATTCAGACGGCGGTCACTATATCGCCATTCCACACACGACGCGGCCTTACAGACCGCGCCGGAAGCCGAACGAGGAAGTGATCACCGTCACGGAGGAAATACAAAGCGAGCAGCCGGCGGAGGATACGAGCGCGTTTTCGGAGGATGAAAGCGTGCCTGTTTCGCTTGCCGAGACGGGCTTCGAGGAAGTTTGCGACGAGGCGGAAAAACCGCCGCAGAAAGCCGATGAGCCCGTCAAGATCGAGCGTCAGACGACGCGCCGCGAACTATTTGACGAGCTTTATCTGAAATATCAGAGCCTGCCGCGCTATAAGCGCAAGGCGGCCATACTCAAACGAATGCGCCCGTACTTCCCAGACGCGGACACCGCCAAGCTCTATGTCGAAACAAATACGTGGCGCAAGATGCGCAATCTTATTTCCCGACGCGTGCGTATGGTACGGAAGGTCAATTTGCAGGAGTTCAACTACTTTGTGACTTTCACGTATTCTAATGAACTTCATACGGAAGAGAGCTTCAAGCGAAAACTCAAAAATTGCCTCTCACACTTCTGTACGCGCAAAGGGTGGAAATATATCGGCGTCTGGGAGCGCTCGCCGAAAAAGCAGCGCCTGCACTTTCACGGGCTGTTCTATATCCCGGACGGCACGATGCCGGGGATGATGCTGGAAGTAAACGACTACAATTTTAATACGCATAAAAGGCAGATAACGCATCAAAATTCATACTTCAACGAAACATTCGGTCGATCTGATTTCAGGGCGGTAGATAGCACATATATGCTGGGCAATGCCATAGCGTACATCATCAAATATCTGGAAAAGACGGGCGAAAAGATCGTCTATTCCAAAGGGTTGCCGCAATACTTCCTCTCCGATATTATGGACGAGGACGTCGTGTGCCGCATCGGGCTGGAAGATAAAAAGCTGCTGCTTTTCGACGACTTTTTATGCTGGGATGAAGGCGTCCTCGTCGGCGCCGTGAGCAAAGACGTTATAAGCCAAATGCCAAAGGCAAACTAAACCGCGGATGTGCAAATACGGCTCAAAAACGGAAAATGCAGCAACGGTATGCGCGCGGCGATCGCCAAGCGGTTCAGCGGCGATGCCGCGCCCGTTCTGCTCCGATTTTTCCGTATTTCAGTCGGGTTTCGTTGGCGGGGCGTGTGCTTGTCCGCGGCGCGCAGCGCCGCGCTTGTATCAAGACAAGCACACGCCCCGCAGCCAGACCCGAAACTATTCCGTAATAAAGGTATAGTGAAGGGAAAATTTTATTTGTCATTCAAGTCAATGATCGATATCCCCTTTCGCTTTGCATATCTGTACGTCCGCGCTGCCCCTCCCCAGCTGTGCGTGACGTAGGCAAGGAGATTGTATTTTAGATCAATTTTGGGGCATGGGAAACAGGTTCAGGATGGCTTTCTTATGCGCCATTGCGTATTGATAGGCAAGTTTGGTTCCGCTGTTGGATCGGGACGGAGAAACCGGCAGAAAATGGTTACGTTGTGTCTGTTTTTTAGGTGGGCTATAGCGTTCATCGTAATAGAACACGCACAGGTCAGAGCGATTGATCATGTGCTGATTGCGCTCGATATAAGAGGCTTTGCCCGCTTTTTCTACCGCATCCGGCATATATGTTTCATCGTAAAAGGTCAAGAGATATTTTTTGTAGTCCTCGCTGATGTACGGATAAGCTGCGCGAACATAGATGCGCCGGATGTCTGGATAATCATTTTTGAGTGCCGTAACTGCTTTAAGGCATATGTCATCGAATTCGCTGCGGCTGCCAAACAAGAACGTGTCAAAGTTTTTGTCTGTGATAAGTTCCTTGATACAGTCTTTCAAATACAATGAAAAGGCTTCATCAACTGATATTTTCCTGTGCCCGATAAAGCAAGCGACCATAAATCCTCTCCATTTTCGTGGAACTCCGTAAAATATCATAGTTAACGCGCAGAATAAAGTCAATATCGTGGAAGTCCACGAGAGAAAATTTATCAAATTCCATATACTTATTCGTGGAAAATCATAAAGGAATACCACGAAAGTATGAAGTTGAATGAAGCGATCATCAAGCGCATCAATGAGGTTTGCAAGGAAAAGAATATCTCCGTATGCGAGGCAGCTCTCGGTGGAGGCAAATCGCCCTCTGCTCTCTACGATCTGGTGAAAGGGAGAACGCAATGCTCGAAGGTAACGACCATTAAAAGCTTTTGCGAAGGTGCCGGCATCACACTCTCGAAGTTCTTCGACGCGGAGTATTTCAATAACTTAGACGACTGAGCAATCGGGAGCAATCCGGTTGCTCTTTCTTGTTGCTTCTAAGTCAATAATATTATATAATATTCTTACTTTATCAAAATAGAGGGGCTAATTTATGTCGTTGCAAAAACTTCTTAATTTATTATTAAATGATAATATTGTAGGTTCCTATACCTATTGTAAAATTATACAAATTCTTCTTCTTTATAAAAACGGTAAGGGAGCATTAAATTATTTTACACATATAGAATGTTCATCGCGCTTTACGTCCGCAAAAGCTGAAGATTATTTAACTACTAAGCCGATTACTATTTCCGATGATTTTAAATTGTGTATCACGGAGAAAATAATTCCTGTTAATGAATTTATTCCAGTATTTCTTGGTGCCGCAAGCACAAATCAGTGGACTTATAAGGATGAAGTTATTGACTTAAATCAGTGTTCCCATTTTAGTGCAAAATTTGTACCTGAAATTGATCCAACATCTTCACAATATAGGCAACTCGTCCCCTTAGAATGGTATTTATATGGAAGTAATTATAATGGAAATTATTATATTGTTGAATTATATACAGAGAATAACGAATTATTATCAAAATTAAGCAATGACCATATTGCTAATATCCAGCGTTATATTGAAGCGGCAGAGTTATTCTACAAACTTTCTGCCTTAAAAGATCGAATTGGTAATGTGATGTGCAAAATACCAGTAGAAACTTTGTGTGTAACGCCAAAACAAATAAATGAGCGTGGTATTCTCTTGAATTGCAACTGTTCATCGTGCTTATCTGATAGAAAATTGTTAAAAATATCCGAACAGCGCAATGATGGACTCATTTATTATTTTGACTCATCGTTCGTAGACTCTAATTCTTTTCAAATAAGACTAAACGCCAATCAAATGATAAATACAATCACTGTTTTAGACTTCGATACAAGCTTACCATTGTATAGCGCTGTCTTTAATTTTTCACGACATTATGGTAATTTTTCCCATGTTACGCCACCGGTGATTTGCGGGGGAACTGAAGATGTACGGGAATTTTTTGACTCAAATCAAAAATCAGAAAGAATATCCCTTAATACATGTACATATCACGGAAATATTATAGAGTTTATAGAAGATGGCTCCGCTATAAAGAGGCAAACACATTTAGAAGAAGAATGGATGCAACGGCGTGGATACTTTAAAATATATAAATCTAGAAACCATCTCCAAGCTATTCGAGATATACGGGATATTTTAAACAATAATATCCTATTTGATTTAGAGGAAATATGCGTTATTGATCCTTACCTAACCGCAAATGACCTTATTGACACAGTGCTGTTTTGTAAAAAGTATGGCATAAAGGTTCGCGCTTTGACCGCATACAATAAAATTCATAAAAAATCTGCTGTTGGCGATGCAAATGATTTCCAGGATTTTAAACAAACGCAATCGGATACTTTAGCTCATTCTCTAGCCAAAGTAACCGATTTAAAGATCGAGTTTCGAACTATCCGCGATAGTCATGGCTTTGCCTTCCATGATCGATTTATTATGATGCGGTACAAAATCAATCGTGACCGTGTATGGGCATTGGGAGCCTCAATCAATTCAATAGGTAACGAACACTCTATTTTGCATATTGTCAGTATCCCTGAAACAGTAACGTCTATATTTGATGACTTATGGCAACAAACAGATATTGATGATTGCCTAATCTATAAAAATTACTAATATTTTATAAGTTTAAGGTAGGGGATTTTTGCTTTTGCCTTTCTTATTATAGAAGAAAACCACCGGCTATTTATATACGCCCCAAGAGTTTGTCTAACTTTTGGGGCGTATATCCTTTAATATGAGATATTTACGTTATGTGCTAATGCAGATAAAGGCTACATTTATCATATCAATGCCGTATTTTAAAGCAAATCGGTGATGGTTATACCTTGCTTTAGTACGATGAATATGCTATAATAATGCTATCATTATAAAATAGGATTTTAGTTAAATGGAGTACAAAGACAAGGTCAAGATCGCTCGTCAAAAGTTAATGCTAAGTCAAGCTGATTTTGCAAAAAAGTTAGGTGTAGCTTTTTCCACTATTAACGAGTGGGAAAACGGAGTAAGGCACCCCAACTATATCATGCAGCGAAGATTTGCATCGTTTTGTGAAGAAAACCGAATCTCATTTGAAAATATCAATGAAGATAAGTTGTATAAATAATATCAAGTTTGGTGTAATTATGATAAGATTTAGAAATCCAGGTACAGAGTATGCGACACAAATTCAAGTTTTAAAGCTTTTATATGCGAATTTAGGCAAACAAGAATATTTTACTCTTGACGATATGGCTGTCGTTATAGCTAATGGAAGAATGATGACGGCATATGGGTATGCTGGAGAAGCTGCTCTAAAATTAAGTAATACACCTAGTGATAGTATGAACTCAGCAAAAATGAATGCTAAAATGTATGCTGAAGTATTCCGCATGCTGGGATGGGTTACTCCATATGGCAATAAAAGCTCATATCCGCTTGTTTTTACTTATATTGGAGTTCATGTAGCACTTTCTGAAGGAGATATTTCATTGTTGTATGAACAATGCGTATTAGGAATAGTAAATCCTAATCAGCTTTCAGATAGGATGTCGTACAGTGAAAAAGTTAGATTTTTTAAATGTGCATTACGTTCGTTCATTGATTTAGGTGGCGTTATGTATAAGCACGAATTATGTTTGGGGCCGATGAGTGTAAATGATCAGTCGGAGAAGGAGTACTCTGAAAAGATTGCATATATCAAAGGCATTCGTGGAAACTACAAAAATTTACAAGTAGAGTTTCAAAGATTATCGGATTCTTTAGGCATGAAAACAAGCTCTGTGGATAATTGTACACGTCTTCCTATTGCTTTTATGAAAAGCTGTAATTGGGTTGAGTCGGTATCAAATAGTTCATTATATGGAAAGACTTTAGATTGCCTAAGAATTACGCATTATGGCATAGAAGTATATAATACTATAAAGGTTATGCATGACGTAAGGCTGGAGGAATTTATGTCTTATGATGAAAAAAAGAAGAAATCAATGATCCGGCTTGGAATTTATAGAATGCTATATAGATCTGGGTACGATATATCTGCTGTAACTGATAAAGTTGAGTATGATCAAAAATATTGTGGCGATATCTTGCAAGGAAAGGATATATTATTTTCTCCATATCAGATGTTAAGAAACGCCACTGTTAATGATGCTTTAGGTTTTTCTGTTTTAAATTCTAATAAATCTGTATATTCTGTGCATCAATATGAAAGTTCGGTGCTTGATCGACATGCAGCTTATAAAATTAAAGAGATAGAGCTTATTACTAGTTCTTCTTCCTTGAATTATAGCGATGATGAAAATAATGATGTGATTTGTGAAATGCAAATGCTAAAAAAATCAGGCTACAGTAGCAAACAAATTGTCGATAAAATTTTTAATGATTATAGGCATGCTACTCAATCGGATTTTTATCCGATAGTTGTAAAACTATTTAGGCTGTTAGGGTTAAATTGTGTTCTTTCTCGACCTGGAGATAATGGATCAAGATGGGATGCAATTATTGTTGATC
>CALXJH010000124.1 GCA_944388555.1 uncultured Clostridia bacterium | reverse complement strand
AAGCCGATACAGTAACTATAATATTTAAAAAGTATTTGATTTACAGGTCGCTTTCTAAATTAGCTGAATATCTGTCTGCAAATAATATCAGGTCAAGGAGTGATAAGCCATTCAGCAGAGCCGCCCTTCATGCTATATTACGCAATGACTTTTATATCGGTGTCGTTACATATCAAGGCGAAAAGATACAAGGCAGACACACATCAATCATTGACAAAGACCTTTTCTATGAAGTAGGTCAACTACTGTCAAGCAATGCAAAGTGTACTGAAAAATAAGGTTGACTATACCTGTAATATCTTCATTAACAAGTCCTAATAGTATAAACTATATATACAAGGAGTTGTTTTAAATGAAGATTAAGAAAACGTATGGCAGACAGGTTACTGCCCATGGATATACGCCGTTTCATGAACGCAAGCCGCATACAGAGGAAGTCAATTTAAAGCTTGACCGTATCGGAAATATTATAAGAGAAGCAAGACTAAATCAAGGTCTGACACAAGAAGAATTAGCAGAGCTTGTAGACGTTACACCAGCCTACATCGGTCATATAGAACGTAATCAACGCAGTTTTTCCCTGCAAACGCTTGTACGGCTTGTTACCGAATTGGATATAGATATGAATTATCTTTTTTCGGAAGATG
The DNA here is from genome assembly GCA_944388555.1 of uncultured Clostridia bacterium. GTDB lineage: Bacteria > Bacillota > Clostridia > RGIG6154 > RGIG6154 > RGIG6154. The sequence goes on along the minus strand of CALXJH010000124.1, from coordinate 8,095 downwards.
TCGCTACAGATGATGAAAAAATTATAGTTGACTTTAAACAGCTTATAAGCGGAAAACCGCTCCATACAAAAGAAGCGGTTTTAGATATTGTGCGTACTGCATTAAAGTACCTTTAAATTTTAGTAATCTGGTCTATATAGTCTTGTAACTCTAAACTACCTGCTACTGCCTTATCACGTAGCAAGGTAGCTTTTTTGATTTGCAGGTCTAATTCTTCTTTTGTTATTTTCCCCGTCCGTTTTCGTGCATACAGACGTTTATACGCCCTTTGGTATTCGCCTATAATCGGGTCTTTCAACATCTTATTTTTAAAGCTGTTTGTAGCTCCTATCTCTTGACAGGTCTTTGAAGTTCCATATATTCTACGGTCACAGTATTTTTTATTATAATTACCTCTTACCGCAAATAGTCTACCGCAATTTTCGCATTTTCTTACAAATACATTGTATTGTAACATCTTCATAAATTCAAGGTATAACAGTGATGAAATATCAGAAGCAATATATTCCTCGCATAGAGTTAAATCATTAGACACTGTATATACAATTTCTGCCTTGCCGTTTAATTCATGAGAGTAATTAAGGTATCTTTCCAAAGGGTTAAAATTATCTTTTTCGTCCTGTTTCAGTAAACAGTCATTGACCGCCGCCCGATACTCTTTTTGTAGCTTTACAAGGTCAAATATATCAAACAGCTTAGTGTATTCTATATTAGTTAAAGATGAATATTCAACTTCATATGCGTATGGGTGTTCGGTAGCCTTTAAAGCGTTATGCAGTGCAATTCTAACATATTTTTCTTTGTCTGACATACTGTTGTCTATTTGAAGTAATATCGGTGCATAACCTCTTTGAAATCTGCCATTGTTTTTAATGACCTTATTCATATCATTAGTATTATATTGTTTTATCCGCTCCACACTGTTTTGGAAGTCTGTTAAATCCAATTCTAAAAAATCAGTTAAAAGAGTACCTATTTCAAACGCCTCGTTGTCGATAGGTAAATATATAGATTTTTCGTCTATTGTTATATACTTGCTTTTATCCATTTTCTCACCTCTTTGTAGTTAATACCTAATTCAATAAAAATATTATATATTATCTTGACAAGCCTGTCAATAGATGGTATAATAAATATATAATATATAACGAATAATATATATTACCTATTACGAGAAAGGAGAAAATGCAATGAAAAGAACATTAAAAAAGAAAGTCACGTCTTTTGACAATCTGCCGTTAGTTATGACCGTTAGCGATGTTCAATGTGCTTTACGGGTATCAAAACCGAACGCATACAAAATAATGGCTTCTGCCGACTTTCCGAAAATGAAAATCGGTAAGCGTGTACTGGTGGAAAAAGACGCATTTAAAAAGTGGCTTGCTAATATAGCAAACTAAAAGAATTTATTGCAAAAAAAATCGTTGAATTTAAGGAAGTGGTTATCGTGGCAAAGAAAAGAGCAAATGGCGAGGGTAGTATAAGACAGAGAAAAGACGGACGCTGGGAGGGGTTATATTCTCTTAATTACAAGCGTAAAAGCGTATACGGAAAAACACAAGAGGAAGTGCGGAAGAAATTAAATAAGGTACTAAATGATATAGATAATCACAGGTATATCGACAATCCTAATATTACTTTCGGTGCTTGGCTTGACGAGTGGTTGGAAGTATACGCTAAACCTACTGTAAAATTATCCACATACGGCAGTTATGAAAGTAACATAAGAATACATATCAAGCCAGAGCTGGGACGAATTAAATTAAGTAATTTATCCGCAAATACATTACAAAAATTCTTTAATAACAAAAGTGCTGAAAACCTGTCTGCAAGTTCGGTCAGATGTATTTTTAAGGTTATAAATTGTGCTTATAAGCAAGCGTATAAAAGCGGTCTTGTACAAAGAAATATTTGTGATATGGTTATACTTCCGAAACAGCCTGTACAGGAAATGAGAGTATTAACACTGGAGGAACAACAGGCGTTACAGAAAGCGTTAAAGGGTGAAAGACTGGGTATAGGTATTTTAATTGCACTTTATACAGGCGTTCGTATCGGTGAATTATTGGGAATGAAATTCAGTGATATAGATTTTAAATCCAATACCGTTACAATAAGGCGTACACTTACAAGATTAAAGGTATATGAAAATCCCGAAAAGAAAACGGATATTGTAATCAGTGAGCCGAAAACGAGTAATTCAAACAGAGTTATACCGCTTCAAGATTTTTTAATACCGCTTTTAAAAGAGCATATAAGGAATATCAGTCTGGAAAAATTCAGAGTAGGACAACTTTACAATGATGAGGGTTTTGTTATGTGTAATGAATTTGGTAAATGTATAGAACCTCGGACATATCAAGACTTTTTTAAAAAGATGTTGGATAAAGCAGGAGTAGAAACAACGCATTTTCATACTTTAAGACATACATTTGCTACACGTGCTTTAGAAAACGGTTTTGATGTTAAAGTACTATCTTCTATTTTAGGACACGCAAACGCAAGCACAACACTAAATAAATACGCCCACGCATTACCAGACCACAAAAAATACTCTATGGAAAAATTAAGCTGTTTGTATGTGTCGTAGGGGGTGTGTATAATGGATAATTTTACAAAAAGCATTTTAGAATTTTTTTCCGAAACAGAATTAAATATATTGAAAGAGTATAAAAAGGGTAATAAAGAGTATCAGCGGTTGTGTGACGAAAATATATATAACAGTAGGAAACTGAAAGATATATACCAAAAACTAAACAGTAAAGATATTAAACTGTTAGAAACGTGGAAAAATACAGTATACAGACTTACCGACATGGAAAAAGACATTTTATATTTGCAGGGGTATAAAGACTGTATTAAACTACTGCAATTTATCAATTTAATATGACCTTACCAAATACCGCTCCGCTGGGCGGTATTTTTGTATTTTTTGTGGTCGGTTGTGGTCATAATTGTGGTCAAAGGTCTGTTTTAAGGTGCATTTAAAAAATGCTGTAGGTGCTGAAATGCTGATAAATACAGGGGTTTAGAGATTTTGAAATTCTAAAAACAGACACTTTGACCGTATTCCAATTTGGAACAAGGTTGTCCGGTAATTGAATTACAATTTGATGATATAATATAATGGGGATATTTGTTTTTAGCATGGAGGTGATGAATTTGGAGGAGTACGGGTATGTAAGGGTTTCGGCAGACCTACTTTAACGGAAGATTTGAAAGTGAAAAGCTTCTGTAAGCGAGAAAGACAGAAGAAAGTATGAGGTCAGGAGGGGCTATATTTTTGATGTAATAAACCATGAATTTCCGTGTATTGACATATTGACAACTTGAGATGCAATGTGGTATAATATACAAAATGGGGTTTTATATATAAAAATGAATGAACCAAGAAAAAACACATGGATTGTTAGCATTTTGCTAATAACTAAAAAGCTCGGAGTGTTGGAACTGTGATGGATCACAATTGAAATATATGGAGATATGCACAATTATCTGACAAATGTGAGCTTTGACACACCAACTGAGTTGGTATTTGGTGGACTTTTTGAAAACGAAACAGGGTATTTTATTGATTGCATTATTGACGACACAAAACAGTGCAAGACTCCGACAGAGGACGGAATTGAGCTTACGAAAATGTTGGATGCCGTTTATAAATCCGCAGCAACAGGTCATGAAGTTTCTGTTTTGTGATTTACGGAGGATGAATATGATTACTGAAAAAGAAAAATCGAGGATTACAGAACTTTGTGATATCATACGTGAAAGAATACGGGATAAGCATATAATATGTTTCAAAAATATGGATAAACCGTTGTTCCTTATATCCGATACTTACCCAGGAGTGTGGCTTGAACACACTTATGACGCGATTATGTATGCTAAAATTTGCGACGAAGGCAAGAAAATAGCAGAAAACACAATAAATCTTTTTCTTGATTATCAAACAGATGAAGGACAGTTACCATGCTATGTGTGGAACGGGGACATTGTTTCGGAAAATGAAAATATAGTGGGATATAGCCAAATTCAAGAATGTGTGTCATTTACGAAACTTGCATACATTGCATATGAAATGACAGACAACAAGGAACTTTTGGAAAAAGCTTATGTGGGATGCGTTGCATGGAATAACTGGCTTACCAAGTACAGAATGACGCGCGGTAAGGGACTTATTGAAATGTTTGTTGGGTATGATACCGGGCATGATGAGAGTGCACGTCTTAACGGAATGATTGCACCGGGGAATTACATTAAAGACGGAATATGCCAAAATGCAGCTGTTTTGCCGTCCGGTGACGATGTTGTTCCCATTATAGCGTGCGATATGAATGCAAATTTCTATGCTTCCAAAATATATCTTTCAAAGATGGCGGAGAAACTCGGAAAAACAGACGAGGCAAAAAAGTGGATTTGCGAAGCTGAAATAGTAAAGAAAAAACTTTTTGAAATATGCTATGATGATCATGATAAATTTTTCTATGATGTTGACAGGCACGATAACAAGAGAAAGAATAAATCTTGTACTGTTTTTCATATGTTTATGGAGGGAATTCTCAAACCCGGTGAAGATTTGACAGAAGAAATATATAACCGCCACATAAAAAATCCCGAAGAATTTTGGACGCAATATCCGTTCCCATCAATGGCGATAAACGATCCGGCATGGATAAAGCGTACTCCTAAGAATTGCTGGGGATATTTTTCACAAGCGCTCATTACACTTCGTGCGACTATGTGGATGGATGACTATGGAAAAACGGAAGATTTGATGCATGTAATGGAAGTGTGGCTGAAGGCTTGGACGAAACACTATGATAGGATCAAGTTCGCTCAGGAGCTTGACCCAATAACGGGGGTGCCGTCATCATCATCTGAATGGTACTCAAGTTGTATGCTGTTTTATCTTTATTCCGCAATACGTTTTGGAATTATTGATTATTGATATAAAAAACCAAGCCCTGCGGCGATATGTCGCAGGGTTTGGTTTTAGGTTTGCTTGAGTTTTTCAAAACATAAACATGATGTACTTGCAATATAGAAAATCATTCTTATACGGAGCTTTTTCTTGGGCTTGTTACGGAAGAATATCCAAACAATGAAAGCAATATCCCCTCCGGACAGCATTGGATAAAGTGTATACACAGCCACATGACCAACTTTCAAAATTTATTTACCACGCAGAAATAAGCAAATGCCGTTATTGCGGTAAGCCGCAGCCGGCAAAAGATCGGACAAAATTATCCAGACATAATTGATGTCTTTTACTCCTCCTTTTTACAAAGAGATTGTTCTTATGAATAACCACCACTGTATATATCATAGCACCGCACGATATAGGCGCTATTGAATTTTATTTTCACCCGGTGTAAACGAACAATACCATACTTTGTTTTTCAGCTTCGAATGCAGATAACAAAACATACTGATCCGGATCAGTTGATTATTCTAAAAAGCAAATCGGAATTACGTCTCTGCAATATTAAAAAAAGGAACTTGGAAAATGTAGGATATCAACACACAGTATCTGATTTGAAGTCAGGTGCTTCGCCCTATGGTTGACAAAAAATATTCTTGTTTATGTATTGCAGAGTGGGTAACTACAAACAACGGATGTGTGAAGGTTTGAAGGTCGCAGTATATGTAAGAAACAGTTGCGATGCAGAAACATTGAAAAGACAATTACAAGAAATCGCAGATTATTGTAAAAGGAACGGCTTTGAAATAGTTACAGTACAAAAAGAAGCCGGAAAAGGAAAAAGATTTTTCCGTTTTCAACTGCTGAGAATTATAAAAAATAAAGACTCGGAGGCGATTGTGGTTCGGGATATATCAAGTATTTCACGCATAATAGATGTCGCTAAAAAGATTGTATCAAAGATTTACAAGCATAATAAATTTTTGATAAGTACAGAGTGTGAAAGCGCTATAACATTATAATGATTTTAGAGTGTCGGAGGGTTTAATGCCTTTTGGCACTCTTTTTCATATAAACAATCTAAAAAAAATAAGGGATAAGTGGTGAATTAAAAAATGAATTTCTGTATTATGCAATATGGCGATTTTTCTTATAATGTATTTACTTTTATGCTGTTTTTTAGTATAATTAATGTAGTATAAATCTGAAAAATTTTTGTTCACCTACTTGACAAAAGAATATGATGATGTTGGTATGTATTTGGATAAAGAAAGAGCATATAAGCTGTATTTGATCAGAACAAGTGCATTCAGTTTGCCGCAGGATTACTTACAGTTATACGATTATTTGCATTATGCGTAAAACAATGAACTATCCGAGCTTTTTACAGAAGAAGAGCAATGGGAAGCGCCGCTTCTTTGCAGAGATGGTTATTTATTATCCATGTATGCTTCGCAAACTAATGATAGTACATATGGAAAAGGAAATGAATATGTTTGGTGCTATGAAAGTAGCACAACAAATACAGAAGAGCTTGTAAATAATTTGATGTCGATAACAGAAATTGAGGGGTTAACAGATATCGAATGTGCAAAAATTGTTCGGCATCGTCCAATTACCTATATTTACATAAAATCCGACGGAAAAGAATATGCTCTGCCTTTTTCAACCGGCACAGGTGCTCTTTGGGTTCCAAACACTCTTTTTAATTTGGAATTTGAATTTGAAGAGGGAAGGCTATATACCGCAGAAGAAATGTATGAGTCTATTATTGAACAATATTTTGCATTGTTAGATGAAATTATAGCTTTATATGAAAAAGATGCTGTGTACAACGGCGTAAAATTGGAATCGGCAAATATACCTATAATCCAGGAAAAGTATAAAAAACCTGACGGAGAAATAATGGCAACGCCGGGCGAAATGGCAGAAAAACTACAGGATGTAGGTCTTTTGAAGGGCACAGGGGATGGATTACAGATTCATAACGACATGACACGCGCAGAAGGTATTACAATGCTTTTACGTATGATAGGAGAAGAAGAGAAAGCTGAAAATTCGGTTTTAAAAAATAATGTATTTGAAGATGTAGACAGCAGCCATTGGGCAAGTAAAAATATTGCATACGCTTATGATAAGGGATTTGTTAAAGGCACAACAGAAACGACATTTTCTCCGGAAGAGAAAATGTCAGCGCCTCAGTTTATGGTGATGCTGCTGCGTGCAATGGGGTATGACCGTGTAGAGGGCGAAACGCTGTCCTTGGAAAATGTCAATGAGATAGCCCGAAAAGTAGGTTTTGAAACAAACTTTTTTGATGTGCAGCAACTTAAACGCGGACATATGGTAGCCATTGCATCCAGGGCACTAAATGTAGTTGGAAGTGATGGCAAAACCATAGCGGAAAAGCTGCAGCAAAACGGCATGATTACATCCGATCAATATGAAATGATAACCTCGCCGGATTTTTATACAGTGCCTTTTGAAGAATAAAGAAGCAGAAAAATCTAAAATCAGGAAACGAATATGACAACCGTTTGAACAGAATAGACGGCAATAAGAAGCAGGCTACCGAATCGGTATAATTTCCAATTCGATAGCCTGCTTTTGCATTAGGCAGAATGAAAATAAAACTTTTTTCAAATTTATTTTCATTTCGAGGTTAACTTATCCTTATTTAATATTATTCGGTGAAATTAGGTTTTCAGATGGTATAGGTATAAAATATGCAGCTGGATGAAAGAAAGAAATCAGGTATAGCAGAAAAAGGAGACAGAAAGGAATTTAGAAAGGTGTGTTTAAGGGACTATAAAAAAATAATTCCGGCATGAAATAAGTGTTTCATGCCGGAATTTGCTTGGTGCTCGAGACCGGAATCGAACCGGTACGGCTTTATGGGCCGCAGGATTTTAAGTCCTGTGCGTCTGCCAGTTCCGCCACTCGAGCAAGCTCGCTTAATTATAATATCATAAACTCCTTATTTTGTCAATAGTTTTGTCCATACTTTTTATAAAAAACTGCGCGGACTCTTGTTAGAATCCGTGCAGTTTTGCTAATGTGCGATAAAGAAGTAATAGAAGTGTAAAAAATTTTGCCGTTCCTATCCGGCACTTAGGGCTGTGTCGGATAGGTCAGGCGTTAGGCTTCCGGCAAGTCTATCTTGCCGACAAAGCT
>CALXJH010000123.1 GCA_944388555.1 uncultured Clostridia bacterium | reverse complement strand
TACATACCTACTTCTGTGCATTCGCCTTCAAAGTTTGCTTTCAAACCTTCATAAACTTCCGGATCGATTTTATCTTTTGCACCAACGCCAATCACATGTTCACAAACAAAGTTTAAAGCGCCTTCTTCCATAACAGTAAATTTGGAACCCGGAACACCGCACTGTGGGCATTTTTCAGGTGGCTGATCTCCTTCATGCACATAACCGCAAACTGGACAAACAAATTTTTTCATCTTTTTTCTCTCCTTCAAATTAAATTTTATAAATTTTCATTGCAATTTTTGCAACTACCTACATAATAAACATCCATGTTCTCAATTAAAAAATCCTTTAGTTCTGCTTCTTCCGGCACATGATTCACATTAAAATCATAAATTCTGCCGCAATTTTTGCATCGAAAATGCCCATGGAATGCAACATTTCCATCATACCGCACTTGCTGTCCGTCAATCGTTATCGTTTTTATCAGGTGGTTTTCTGCTAATATCCGCGTTGTATTATAAACCGTCGTTTTAGACAAAGTTGGATTATCCTTTAAAAGCTCTGCATAAATTTCGTCAATTGTAGGATGTGTTTTATGGCTTAATATATATTCTAAAATTTTAATCCTCAATCCTGACGGCCGGATTTTGTTCGCATTTAAGATTTGCAGTCCATCCATTGTTTCACCACCATTGTAATAATTATAACTTTGTAATGATTACAATATAATTGTAGCATACTTTTTTTCGTTTGTCAATACTTTTTTATAAATTTTTTAAATAAAAAATCCTATCATTTCGGAGTAGAAATGATAGGATTTATAGAACATGATTTATGCCTTAAAACAGAGATTTAAAGGTGCAGATTTTAGTTTTTTCACGCGTACCGTCTGTTTTTCTGCACATACAATGTATACGGAAATGCTTGTGCAAAACCCGTTACCTCCACAATAAACTCAAACGGATAGGTTAATGTTTTTAATGTCTTGATTTCTGCTGCCACCATATATTCCATGGGTACTTTCACCTCCTCATATGGCATATAGGTAAAATATACATAGACATGGTAACCATCCGTTGAAAGATCGCTTACATATTTTTTCACAATCCATGGTCAGAAACGGTCTGACCTTCTTGTGCCGCAGCCGCACCAGTACAAAGCGAAACAAGCAGCACGCACGCGAGCACCAAACTTAAAAATCGTTTATTCATTTCTGTTTTATCTTTCAATTTCTGTTCAGCAAAATCTCTCTTTCATATTTTTTTACGTCTTTCAGCCAACTAAGACCAACCGGAACATCCGCACGTTCACAGTATTCATTCCATACATCCGCCCAAGGCATAGATTTAAGTTCTTCTAAAATTGCAAGACGGGAAGTATAATCAAATTTATGTTCATAGTCTTTCAAAATTTCTGTTGGTTCCAGCAATCCGATCAGCAATGCTTTCAAGGTGTTGCGTGTTCCGATAGTCCAAGCGGCAATCCGGTTCACCGACGCGTCAAAGAAATCCAAACCGATACAAATTTTATCAAAGAAGTTATTACGGGCAATTTCCGCAGACAATGTCATGAGTTCGTCATCCAAAATAACAATATGATCGCTATCCCACCGCACAGGCCGACTCACATGCAAAAGTATGCCGGGCACAAAGTCAATAATGCCGGTGATTTTATTGGATACCACTTCGGTTGGATGGAAATGGCCGGTATCTAAAGTGATATATTTTTGATTTTTCACCGCATAGCCCATATAAAATTCATGGGATCCGATTACACAGCTTTCCGACCCGATGCCGAACACTTTACTTTCTACCGAATCAATATTCCATTTTGTTTCCTTTGCAAAAATTTTATCCAAAGAATCTTTTAAAAGACGTCTTGGCGTATAACGATCTACCGGAATATCTTTAAATCCATCCGGAATCCAAAGGTTATTCATAACCTTATCCTGCAGCTGCTCGCCAATATAATCCGCGATTTCACGGCCGACAATACAGTGATCAATCCAGAACTTACGAATATTTTCGTCTATGTGGCTTAAAGTAAAACCATCTGCCGACAAGGGATGAGAAAACAGTGTGTGATTATAGTCTAATCCTAAGCCCTGCTCCTTTGCCCAGTCGATCCAGTTTTGAAAATGTTTCTTTTCCAGCTTGTCGCGATCTACCTTGTCGCTGCCTGTTTCCGCATAAGATGCATGGATACTGATTCTATGTTTACCAGGAATATATGTAAGCATTTTTTCAATATCCGCCCGCAATTCATCCGGGGTTCTTGCTTTACCGGGATAATTTCCTGTTGTTTGGATGCCGCCGGTCAGATCCCCGTCAGGGTTTTCAAAACCGCTCACGTCGTCACCCTGCCAGCAATGAATAGAAATGGAAATTTTTTTCAAAGCTTCCATCGCTTTTTCGGTATCTACGCCTAAAGCTGCGTATTTTTCTTTTGCAATTTGATATGCACGCATTGTTTTTCCTCCTTTTATATATCTTTCCGTTATTTTTATTTTACCTTTATTAAAGATAAAAATCAATAGGCTGTTTTTACATCTTACAATATAAAAAAGGAACACAGTATATCTGTGTTCCTTTTTCAATTCATTTTTCAGTATTATTCACCGCAGGAAGAACAATTTCCGTCACATTCGATATCAATTGTAATTTCTTTTCCGCAATTTGGGCAAATAATAGGTGCGTCGCCATCTAAAAGACTTCCGTCTACATACACTTCCTCACCGCAGGAATCGCAAGTAAATTCATAAACATCATCATCTTCATAGTCGTCTTCTAAATCATCGTCGTCGCAGTCGCAATCGTCATCATAGCAATATTCTTCCAAATCGCCAAGATCCTGATCAATTTCGTCTACTTTGCTGTCCAGTTCGTCGATATAAGCCTCTAAATCATCAATTCTTTCGGCCATTTCATCAATAATTTCTAAAAGCTTTGCTGTCAGCTTATTCTCTTTCTTGCTCAAATCCAAGTCTAACCCTTCGGCTAAACCTTTTACATAGCAAGAGCCTTCTTTTAATGTGTTCATTTTAATCATCCTTTCTGTAAGTACACCTTATTTCAGATACGCTTGTTCCGGAGACTCAGGATGTTTGCAGCTGATAATTTCAGGATCGATCACATCCGGGGCTACCCAGTATACTGCGTTAAACAGAACTTTTTGTACATTCTTATCATAAAAGATCGGATAGGTTTCATGTCCGGGCTGGAAATAGAAAATTTTTCCGTTTCCTCTGCGGAAAGTACAGCCGCTGCGCATCAATTCTCCGCCGGGATGCCATGTGATAAAAATCAAATCATCCGGCTTTGGAATATCGAATAATTCGCCGTACATTTCGTCTTTGTCAATTTCAAAGAATAAATCTATGCCTTTTGCAATAGGGTGCGTCGGACAAACATTCCAGATACGTTCATGTTTGTCGTCTTCTCTCCAGCGCAGATTACAGCTTGTTCCCATAAGCTTTTTAAACGGCTTGGAATGATGTGCGGAATGAAGGGCAATAAATCCCATGCCGTGCAGTACTCTCTCCTGTACTTTCTGCGCCAATTCATCCGGTACCGCACTATGCTTCATATGTCCCCACCAGAAAAGCACATCTGTGTCATTGAGAAGTTCGTCTGTCAAATTATTTTCATACAGCGTTGCCGTACGCACCAATAAATTTTCATCTGTCTTTAAAAATTCTGCAATTGCACTGTGAATACCGTTTGGATAAACTTCACGCACTTTTTCGCTCTCGTGTTCATGGTAGTACTCATTCCATACTGTTACTTTAATCATTTCCTATTCCCTCTCCTTTTAAACATGCAGTTTCACAGATTATGCACGTTCCATATATTCACCGGTTCTTGTATCAACACGAATCATTTCATTTTCGTTAATAAACAGCGGAACATTGATAACTGCACCCGTTTCAAGTGTTGCCGGCTTGGTAGCGCCTGTAGCAGTATCTCCCTTGAATCCTGGTTCGGTTTCGGTTACCAAAAGTTCAACAAACGTCGGCGGTTCAATACCAAACACTTCGCCTTTATAAGAAAGAATTTTGCAAATCATTTCTTCTTTTACAAACTTCAGGGAATCACCAACTTTGTCTGCACCAATCGGAATCATATCAAATGTTTCCTGATCCATAAAATAATAGAGTTCTCCATCGGAATAGGAGTATTGCATGTCTTTTCTTTCCACATGTGCTTTTTCAAGTTTTTCTGTAGGACGGAATGTTTTTTCAACCACGCCGCCAGTTATAACATTTTTCAGTTTTGTTCTTACAAACGCTGCGCCTTTTCCTGGTTTTACGTGCTGAAATTCTACAATCTGATACACGTTTCCTTCCATTTCAAAAGTAACGCCGTTTCTAAAATCACCTGCTGAAATCATTTGTTTATACCTCCAAATTTCAAATTAACATTTATACCATATATATCATACAACAAATTGGTAAAAATAGCAAGACATTTTGTAATTTTTTTGTGCAGCAACCGCACAAATCCGGTTATGCGAAATTATAGAACCAACAAATCCTTACTGGTGGTCTGCAGCGGCATACAGCCATTCTGCTCCATTACAACGGTATTTTCAATCCGAACGCCGAAACGATCGGGTAAATAGATGCCCGGCTCTACAGTCACCACATGTCCGGGTTGGAGCTTTCCCATTTTTTTAGGGGCAAGTACCGGATTTTCATGTATTTCGATTCCAACCCCGTGGCCGGTGCTGTGTACAAAATACTTTGCATAACCTGCGTCCGAAATAATCTTACGGGCAATGCTGTCCGCGGCTCTTTCCAGCATACCAGGCATGAGCTGACGCTCCGTTTCATTCTGCGCATTTAACACAATCTGATAAACACTTTGCATCTCCTCTGTGGCATAGCCTACGGCAACAGTTCTTGTCATGTCGGAACAATACCCGCCATAAACACACCCGAAATCCATTGTGATAAAATCACCGTTTTCCACCTTTTTCTGCGTCGGTTTTCCATGCGGCAAAGATGTATGCTTTCCGGAAATACAGATGGTATCAAACGATGTTTTCATGCCTCCGTTACACGCCATTTTATAATTCAGGTAAGCAGCAATTTCCTGTTCGGTTTTTCCCGCCGAGATAAAATTCAGCGTTTCAATATACGCCTTTTCCGCAATCTGCGCCGCGGTTTGCAGAAGCTTTATTTCCTGCGCATCTTTTACAGATCTGAGTGTGGCAAAATCAATCCCGGAAGGCAAAAATGTAATTTCGCTGCCAACCATTGCAGAATAAACAGAGCATACCATGTGTTTTTCCTGAAAATACACCGGTATCCCCAATTGCTTTAAATCCTGTTTCATTTGACGGATATCGCAAACATGAAACCCATCGGTCTCTTTTTGTGTCTGCTCTGTGTAGCGTCCGTCTGTATAAATTGATTTTAGCGTTTCGGAAAGCAATACATAACCTTCACCGGTAAACCCGGAAAAATAAAACATGTCTTCCGGAGCGGATAAAAGCATGGCGCTTCCAGCCGGCAATTGCTCCATCAGTTTTTCCAATCTCATTTTCTTACACCTTCTAAAATTGTTTTATATGTGAGTGCATCTACATCCTGCGTACCCGGCGACTCGCATATGACAACCGGTTCTAAGTTTCTGCGGTCAATCACTTCCGCAAAAGGATCAAACGCCGGTCCGAAACGATCGTCCGCATACGAAAGATGACACTTTTCTCCGCCTGCTGTAAATTCAATGCGTGTAAAATGCACCTGAAAATTCTTTGCTTTTTCTGCTCCCAGGTGATTCTCTATTTTATCTATAATCTGTTCAAAATCCGCAACTGCGCCGAGAGAACCCATTTCACGGGCGTTAATATGTCCAAAATCAATACAAGGCAAGAATGTTTCGCTCACCTTACACATCTCAATGACTTCATCCAGCGTGCCCAGCTGATTGATTTTTCCCATAGTTTCCGGACAAATCGCTATGTGATCCAATCCATTTGCTTTTGCAGCAGCCGCAGCTTTTTCCAGCGTTGCACATGCCAGCTGCAAAGCTTCTTCCCTTGACATCTTGCTGCAAGACCCCGCATGCACGACAATTCGTTTGGCGCCGCAGTTTTTTGCAGCTTCCAACGTTTTTAAAATGTAATCAATGCTATTTTCTCGTTTTTGAGGGTCTACAGAAGACAGACTAATATAATACGGTGCGTGTATACTTAAAAAAATGTCGTTTTCTGCAGCGGCATCGCCTAATTCATTCGCTGTTTTTGGCGTTATTTTAACCCCTTTCGAGCATTGATATTCATAGGCAGAGAGCCCAATTTCTTTCAGCCATGCCGGCATCTGAACACTTTTCTTATGACCGCTTTCGTAAAATCTATCCGGATTTCCCGCTGTACCGAATCGTATCATAGGTCTAATCTCCTTCCTGTTATTGCTTTGGTTTATTATAAACCATTTTTTCAAAAATGCGCTTTAATTTTATAAATTTTCCTTCCTCACTGCAAATAGGCTCTACCAACACCGATAGCATACCCATGCGTTTTGCGCCCCAAACATCTGTAAATATCTGATCGCCGATAACCGCTACCTGCTGTGGCTCAAGCTGCAGTTTTGCAAGAGCCAGCCGAAACGGTTTTTTTGCCGGCTTATTGCCGTCGCAGACAAAATCAACCGGAAAAGACACCGCAAAGCGTCTTGCCCGTTCATAAATATTATTCGAGACAATACAAACCTTAAAATCCTTTTGCATGTTTTCCACAAATTGTTTTGCACGTGCGTCACAGATGGGTGTATGCGGCGGAACCAACGTATTATCAATATCTAATATCAAACCTTTGATTTGCTTTTGCTTTAACATAGATACCGAGATTTTTTCTAATGTTTCATAATAAAAATCCGGTGTAAATCGTTTCATAACTTAACTCCTATCTGAACTTAACGCTGCAGCGTAAAGTTATATTCTTATTTATTATAGCATAGTTATATATAAAAAACAACCTTTTTGAGAGGAAATGCCATGTTTGAAATATGGGGTACGCTAAGCAGTCAGGAAGATATCCGTACACAGCGGATAGCCAAATATCTTACCAAAACATTTACGGATGAACAAGAGGTTGCGCTGATTCCTCCGAATTATGAATTATGGAAAAATGAAATTGAACAAATGGAGGCGGCGGTGGTGACATTTCGGTATTTTCATTATCAAAACGCACCCTTTGTCACAAAAAAGCAGTTAGAAGACGTATTACTGTTATTTGAGCCGGTAAAGCACAAAATTTTAATTGAACTTTCCGCCATGGGTGCAGATTTTAATTTAGACAAAGAAATCCACATTCCGCTTACTGCCAATCAGGCAACTTTGAAGGCTTGTGTTAAATCCTGCCCGATTTTTTTCTCGCCTGAAATAGGAAGTGCATATTTTACCTACCAGGCAACGGATACCCATCTGGTATGGTTTGAAAACACGCAAAGCATTGCGTATAAACACAATCTGATTAAAAAAAACGGTTTTAAGGGTATATACTGGAACAATCCGTATGCGCTGACAGAAGGCAATTGGGAATCACTTTATGAAATATGGCAAAAAAGAACAGGGTGCTGACTATTACAGCACCCTGTTTTTAAGAAATATTATCTGAATTTTCTTTTTCTTGCAGCCTCGGATTTTTTCTTTCTCTCTACGCTTGGCTTTTCATAATGCTCTCTCTTTCTAATTTCAGAAAGAACACCTGCTTTTGCACACTGACGTTTAAATCTGCGAAGAGCGCTATCCAAAGACTCATTATCTTTAATTTTAACCTCAGACATTTTTTTCCCTCCCTCCGCTTTTGAAAAACCGTTTAATCAAGAAACGGCATACGCTACATAAGAATAGAATACCTGATTATTATATAATAATATCTTTCTGCTGTCAAGTCCTAAACAAATATTTTTTGTTTTAAATCAGTTTTTCGTCCAGTTTCAGGCCGCCCAAAATATGAAAATGCAAGTGACGAACGGTTTGTCCTCCATTTTCTCCGCAGTTGTTTATCACACGAAATCCATCCTGGCAAACACCTGCGTCTTCGGCAATTTTGCGGATTTTTGTCCATAAGTAGCCAATAAGTTCTGCATCGTCTGCCTCGATTGCGTCCGCCCCAGCGATATGCTTTTTAGGAATCACCAGGATGTGAACCGGTGCCGCCGGCTGAATGTCCTTAAATGCAAGAATTTTGTCATCTTCATAAACAATCTGGGAAGGGATTTCTCCGTTCACAATTTTACAAAACAAACAATTTTCCATTTAAACCTTTCATTCCTTTCTCGCACATTTATTTTGAAACAGCTTTTATAACAAGCTCGTCCACCACTGCCAAAGCGTCGTCAATTTTTTCAGGGATTTTACCGCCGCCGCGCGCAGAATCGGGCTTACCACCGCCGCTGCCGCCGGTAATTTTTGTAACTTCCTTCATAATATTTCCGGCGTGCACACCCATTTGTACCGCCTCTTTGTTGGCAAGGCTGATAAAGTTGATTTTTCCGTCCTTCTGGTTGGCAAGAACGATAACGCCCGCCGTTTTTACGCGTTCTTTAAGCTGATCGCCGGCAACCCGCAGTTCTTCCATCGTTCCTTCGCCGATATCGGCTGTGACCACGCGTATTCCGCTTACCAGCTTAGAGCCTACTAAAATGTTTTCTGCCAGACTTTTTGCCGCTTTTTCACGTAAAAACTCAATTTTTCTATTCAGTTCTTTCAATTCAGCTACAGTCGCTGCTGCTTTAATATCAATTTCCGCAGGATTTGCTTTCAGCTGTTCAGCGGTTCTTAATGTCAGTGCATCCTTTTGACGGATGTATTCCATAACTGCCTTGCCGGTGATGGCTTCAATTCTTCGTATACCTGCAGAAACACCGTTTTCAGCTGTCAGCTTCAAAATACCAATTTCACTGGTATTGTTTACATGACAGCCGCCGCAAAACTCGATCGAATAATCTCCCATAGATACCACGCGTACAATATCGCCGTATTTTTCACCAAAAAGTGCTTTTGCGCCGGTCTTTTTTGCCTCTTCAATTTTCATTTCCTGCTTAGTAACCGCCAGCGCTTCCAGAATTTTATCATTCACGATATCTTCTGTTTTTTTCAGTTCTTCTGCTGTCATGGCTGTAAAATGAGAAAAGTCAAATCTTAAATGATCTGCGTCGACATAAGAACCAGCCTGTGCAACATGATCTCCTAAAACATCCCGCAGCGCTTGCTGCAAAAGATGCGTTGCAGAATGGTTGCGGCATACGGCTTTACGGAATGACTTATCTACAGACAATGTAACACTGTCCCCCAATTGAAGGCTGCCGTCTTCTATAGTCACTTCATGCATATAATATCCGTCTCCGGTTTTGGTTGTGTTTACAACCGAAGCCACTTTCTTTCCGTTGACATATATACATCCGATATCGCCTACCTGACCGCCCATTTCTGCATAGAAAGGCGTTTGATCCGTTACAATAAATCCGGATTCTCCGCCTCCAATCATGGATACAACCTCATTTTCCTTCACGATACCCACAATTTTGGCTTCTGTCTCTAAGTTATCATATCCGACAAACACTGTAGGTTCTGCGTCATCAAACACATACACCTGATCGGCATCCCAGCTTGATCCTTCGGTACGTGCATCTCTTGCCGCTTGCTTCTGCGCAGCCATTGCCACATTAAATCCATCAACATCTACCAAAAGTCCGTTTTCTGACGCCATTTCTATGGTTAAATCCAAGGGGAATCCGTAGGTGTCATGTAGTTTAAAAGCCTGCTCGCCTGTAAGCGCACGACCGCCGCCGGCTTTGACTTCCTCAATATATTGATTTAAAACAACCAGACCATTGTCAATGGTTGCATCGAAACGTTCTTCTTCTTTCTGGATAATTTTCGTGATATAATCTTTTTTCTCTAAAAGTTCCGGATAGGCAGATTTAGAGGTTTCGATCACGGTTTCGGCTACTTCATACAAAAACTGACGATTGATATTGAGCAGTTTGCCATGCCGGGCGGCACGTCTCAGCAGGCGTCTTAATACATATCCGCGCCCTTCATTGGACGGAATAACGCCATCTGCTACCATCATAACCGTACTGCGGATATGGTCTGTGATTACACGCAGGGAAACATCCTTTTTCTCATCCTTTTTATATTCCACGTTTGCAATTCGGCAAATATGCTTCATAACATCCTGCACGGTGTCCACTTCAAACAGGTTGTCTACCCCCTGCATCACCACCGCTAAGCGCTCCAAGCCCATACCTGTATCAATGTTGGGATGTTCTAATCTATTGTAGTTACCGTCTTCATCTTTATCAAACTGGGTAAACACCAGGTTCCATACTTCCATGAAGCGGTCGCAGTCGCACCCTACACCGCAGGTAGGAGAACCGCATCCGTAGCTTTCGCCGCGGTCAAAATAAATTTCAGAGCAGGGGCCGCATGGACCTGTGCCGTGCTCCCAGAAATTATCTTCTTTGCCAAGGCGTACAATTCGATCCGCCGGGACGCCGACTTGTTTTGTCCAGATATCAAATGCCTCGTCATCATCCTCGTAAATAGAAATCCAGAGTTTCTCCTGCGGAATTTCCAATACCTTTGTAAAAAATTCCCATGCCCAGGGCGCCGCTTCTTTTTTGAAATAATCTCCGAAGGAAAAGTTTCCCAACATTTCAAAAAAGGTGCCGTGCCGTGCGGTTTTGCCGACATTTTCAATGTCACCGGTACGAATACATTTCTGACATGTTGTCACTCTTTTCCGCGGCGGAACTTCTGCGCCGGTAAACCACGCTTTCATGGGCGCCATGCCAGAGTTAATCAAAAGAAGACTGGCATCATTTTTGGGAATGAGCGGAAAACTTTGTAAACGTAAATGTCCCTTTGTTTCAAAAAAAGACAGGAATTTTTCTCTGAGTTCATTTAACCCGGTATACTGCATAGTTTCATCTCCAAAATCAGTTTTAAACAATAAAAATATTATATCATAACCTGTCCGTAAAATCAAACCTTTTTTTACATTTTTTTGTTTTGTTTCACCGCGACAAGCACGCAGGGTTGATCCGCTCCATTTAAAAGAACGGCGGAAAAACCGGTTTTCGTTGCTTCGCCGCACATCTTGATACATTCCCCCGGCGGCAATGTTTTACGATACGTAATCTGCAGTTCAGAAACAGAGAATGCTTCGGGCAGCAATTCAAGTGCCACCTCTACAGATTTAACATTATTCATATGATTATTGGTATCGACATCTCGTTTTTCCACCTTTGTCTGTGCCAGAACCGGCAAGCTTTTGACAGGGCGGAGTTTTATAAAAGGCAAATCATTATCTGCCTCCTGCACGTTTTCGTACCCTTCCTTTAATTCATCCGGAACCACAATCACTTTTAGCCTTCTTGTATCTACTGTAAACCAGCTGGCAGTTGCAATCACTTTGCAGCGGCCTTCCTGCCAAAGTTCATATTTCCGGACGGCTTCAAACTGCCGAATGCGCATAATACCCGTTTTTGCCGTTAAACTTTTTGTTCCATCCAATGGCTCTAAAAATCGGATGCGCCAGCCTTGAAGAAGCCAGGCAATCGACATACCATATAACTTTTTAAGGCTAAACCCCCGCTGTGCGGAATGTTCGATAGAGATGTCCTGCAAAATATCAATAACAGAACTGATTTTCACTTGAATATGGCTGTCTAAATCACTGTAACGAAGATTGTATTCTTTTATAAACAATTGTATAACACCTTTTTTCTATTTTACGATTTTAATAGTATATCATAATTTTTACAGAAAGTCAAAGTGTATTAAAAAGGAGGTGCAAAGCTTAACGCTTTGCACCCCCGCATATTTTATTCACACTCTAATATAACGACCTGCTGATTTTCCAGTTTTTCCAAAGTATAAGAAACCGTTCCGTTCTTTTGAACAAATACAATTTCCTGCTTTTGCGGTGCAAGGTATACACGTTTGATGACTCTATCCCCCACATTTACCGATACCTGCACATTGTAAACCGGCAGGATATCTTCAATGATTTCTACGCCGTCTCCGCGTTTAACCTGTGCGCAGTACAGCAGATGATTACGCAGAAAAGTGCCGCAGTCAACCAAGGTGGCAACGCCCTGTGCACCCAGGCTTGTTGTAAGCGTTTTATTTTTACCAAGCAGTCGGTCAAGGCTATATTTAACCAGTTCTTTGGAAAATAGGCTGCCCGCTTTTGCATATTCCGTAAAGATATTCCAGGAAATTAAAATACCGTCTTTTCCTTCCACAACACCCGGACCGCCATATACGCCACTGCAGGGTGAATGTCTGTGGGAACAAAAATGTTCTGCCGTACGATTAAAATACGGATCCATGCGTGCGGCAAGCTCTTTTCCGTCGGTTTTGTTTAATTTCTGCCCTTTTTCATATATAACATAATCACTAATACCCAGATTGGGAACTTCGAATCCCGGTCTGCAATAATCGGGATTATAGGGATTTTCTCCTACCCACTCTGCCCCAAAATCCAATACATAACCTGTTTTATCTTTGCCCATACCCGATTCACCAGAAGCTAAAATTTTACCGCCGCCTGCTATAAATTCCTGCATTTTTTTCTGTAAAAACGTATCGAGTAAAATAGTATCCGGCAAAACAAGCACTTTATAGCCGTTCCAATCGGCTTGGGTATCCACCACGTCAAACAAATACTTTCCTTCCAGCAAAATACGTGCCGCCCCGGTATTGCCGGCAAAATCGCGTCCAATCAGATCCATATCCGGTTTCTCATAATAGTTTAAAATGGCTTCTTGTGAAACAATCGCGATATCTGCTATATTTTTCCCTTTCGTGAGCCATGGTTCTAACGCCTCTACTTCTTCGTAAGCTTTTCCAACGAGGCGATAGGTTACCATATCCATCTCGCCGGAAGGATGCAGCTGATCGCCTACCGAAACTGCCGCGCCGTTTGCTATAGAAAGCGCCGCCTCATACCGAAGCGCATTCGGATGCTTAAATCCACCGAATTCGCCCCACGATTTGTGAAACTTTCCTGTCATACCCAAAAAATCCATGTCTAAAATACGGGCATAGCCGGCAGACAACGGAAAATGATCATATCCCCAGCCGCCGGTCGGAAGACTTTCTAACTCCAGATGTGTATTCATATACGCCAAATCACGTCTGCCGCAGCGGATATGTCCGCCATTATGAAAAACTTTATGTCCGGGTTTAATTTTATCAACCGTTTCACGGACGCATTTGGTATAGTTCTCATATGCCTCTTCCGCAAGTTCTAACGCTTTTTCCTGGTCGTTGATATCCCAGCCGCGCTGCCGCATAGCCGCACAGCAAGATGAACAGTAGCACCGATGAATACCTACGATATCTAAAAATATGCCATCCCCGTCATATCGCAGCAAAACCTCTTCAATTTGTTTGAGTAAATAATCCAGATACGGGGTATTCATACACAGTCTTTTATAATACGGTATAGAAAAATCCGGCTTATCGCCGTATTTACCGATTGCAATCCATTCCGGATGTTTTACAGCCGCTTTCTGATCATAGCCCGCAGATATGTAAATAGGTGTTTTTACACCGATTTCATGTGCCGCTTCAATTTGTGCACCTAACAAGTCAAACGATAAATGCGGATGCATTTCGTTCGCCTCACTCGGATGATACGCCCAGCCGTGATGACATTTTGAAAAGACCGTTATAGAGTCTACATGTCCCGCTTTCAGCGCCTCTTGAAACTGTTGTTTTGAAAATTTTTCGCCAATTCCTTCTATTTTTTCAGAAGTATGGAAATCTAAATGTATCTGTCTTTTTCGCATTTTATTCATCCTTCCGCCTTTATTTTTATCTTATTATAGCATCCGAATATGCGAAAGACAATAGATATTATTAACTTTAACTTATAATTATCAAACATTTAAAAAACGATTTATTAAAATAGAATTTTTGTGCGATGACCAAAAGATTTGCCTGCCGGCTAAGGGAGCAAACCGCCAGAATGTGCCGGCGCGCAGAACGCATTAAAATCTTTTTTTAAAAACAACGAACCGCAGAGAAAATTTTGTATTTTCCCTGCGGTTATTTTTTAAAAGCAAAACACCGGTTTCTGCCTTTCTCTGTTTTTTTTAATTCAGCATGCGGCAAGCTCTTTTTTACTATAAAATAATACAAATCAATCCGCCGCTGCCTTCATTGATAATCCTTTGCAGGGTTTCCTGCAGCTTGCATTGTGCCTCATCCGGCATACGGTATAATTTATTATGCAGCCCTTCGTTCACCAGCTCATGCAGTGATTTCCCAAAAATATTAGACTCCCATATCTTTTTAGGATCGGTATCAAATTCCTGCAACAGGTAATGTACCAGCTCTTCCGACTGTTTTTCTGTTCCTACAATGGGGTTGACTTCCGTTTCAATGGTTGCTTGGATCATGTGGATAGAAGGTGCACTTGCCCGCAGACGAACACCAAACCTTCCGCCCTGTTTTACAATTTCCGGTTCTTCTAAATGCAATTCATCCACCGTTGGTGATACAATTCCATACCCTTTTTGTTTTACTTCCTGTAATGCAAACGCGATTTTATCATACTCTTTTTTTATCGCAGACAATTCACGCATCAATTGTATTAAATGATCCTGTCCCTCAATTTCAAAACCGGAGGTTTCTCCCAGAACTTTATAAAACAGATTTTCCGGTACCCGCACAGTAAGATAGGCTGTACCATTCCCCAAATCCATAGACGCAATATCCGCGCTTTCAATTTGCTCGCATTTTTGCAATGTATCTTTAACGCCCTTGACC
>CALXJH010000122.1 GCA_944388555.1 uncultured Clostridia bacterium | reverse complement strand
CATACATACTTCCGCCTAATATATACCCTTCCGCTTTTAATCCTTGCCGGCGCAGCCCAAACGCAATTTTATAAGCCGTTTCCGGTAAATCAGAAGCAACCAAAACCACCGGCACCGGATCTTTAAGTGTTATACCGCCGCATTTAAAATGAGCCAGCTTAAGTAAATCCATCTGCATATATACGCTGTTTTGCCGCACACCGCCGCTAAGCAATCTCTGATCTCCCGAAGCACAATAAAAACAAATGCCTTCTGCCTGCGTTTGTCCGGTCAAATCCACCTTAACGAAATCTTTCAATCCATATCCGTCCAACATGTCACAAACTGCACGAAGATCATCTAAATCTTCCTCCTGCGCATCTATTTTATCCAGAAGTGAAGGATCTCCCTTTATAGTATATTTTTCGTTCAGCTTGCCGCATCCGAGAAAAAGCTCCGTATCCTGCACTTCTGCACCAAGCATAGCATTGATTGCAACTGCCGCCATTTCACTAACAGCTAAAATTCCTTTTTCGCCCATCATAACTGCCTCAATCATAGTACGGGAATTTGTGTAATATCGATAAGGAAATAACGTTTCCTGGATATCTTTTTCGGGCTCACAAATAATCTCATCATAAGTAAAAGATTCCAAAACATCTGCTATTTTTTTTGTAAGCTCTTTAATCAGCTTTGTATTTGCTTTTGTTAGATACATTAAACATTCTCCTTTTAATTTAACCAGCTCTTTATAATCTCTCTGGCTATCGGCGCGGCGCTTGCACCGCCGCCGCTTCCGCCATGTTCCAAAACCACCGCAACTGCAATCGTTGGATTTTCTGCCGGTGCAAAACCAATAAACCAGGAATGATCGCTTTGCTCCGCTCCGGTTTCCGCCGTTCCAGTTTTGCCGGCTACCGTAACACCGCTGATAGCCGCATTTGTCCCCGTACCACTTTTTACAACATTGATCATATAGTCTTTTATAACAGCCGCAGTAGATGCCTCAATTACACGGTCAATAATCTGACTCCTGCCTGTGACAGTAACAATGCCGTTGCTTCCGACCGATTTTTCCACAATATAGGGCTGCATCATAACACCGCGGTTAGCAATGGTGGCGCACATCATTGCCATATGCAAGGGTGTCGTCAACACTTTGCCTTGACCAATCGACACAGATGCTATCTCTGTTTCACTCATTTTTCCGGTATATCCAAAATCCGAAGTTTCTGTATACAATTCAAAATCCTGTTTCTCATTAAACAAAAACTTTTTGGCATAATTGCGCATTAGATCTTCTCCAAGTTCTAACCCCAGCTCTATAAACGCCACATTACTGGAAACGGTATATGCTTGTTTTAAGTCTATTTCTCCATATGCTTTTGCATGCGCGTTTGTAAAAGTTTTACCATCTACTTCCACTTTGCCATCATCCTGAAATTGCATATTCGAAAGTCCTTTCTCAACAGCCGCACTCGCCCAGATTGTCTTGAGAATAGAGCCGGGTGCATACATACCCCGATTGGCACGGGAAAGAAACGGCGCATTTTCATCTGCCGAAAGCGTATCCCAATTTTTGCTTAAAGCTTCATCTGACGGATCAAAATTGGGATAAGAATATAAACAAAGCACTTCGCCTGTCGTAGGCTCCATTGCAACAACCGCTCCAATATTTTTTCCTAATAATTCTTTGGCTCGGTTTTGCAGTTTATGTGAGATGGTCAGATGCAAAGTTTCTCCCACTTTATCCCCATCTAACGTAAAGGTGCTCACGCCCGACATACCTGCCAAATTTTTATTATAATTCAGCTCCAGCTGTGATTTCCCATAAATACGCGAATTATATCCAATCACATGACAATACAGACTCCCATAGGGGTAGATTCGGGTTTGGCTTCCATCTTCTGTAAACGCACTGTAAGCAAGCTGTTCCCCATCCCGATCCAATATTTCTCCGCGCAGTGTTTTTTCTTCCTGCTCCCATTGCCGTTGATTGAAAGCATTATCCATAAATGCATCTTTTCCCCAAAGCTCTAAGTAGGTCAGATACGCTACTATAGACAAGAATAAGAACCCGATCAAAGTCAGCACAACAATAAAACGCGTTCCCTCTTTATATTCGGCAGATCGCTTATCAATTTCACTTTTCTTCAATAGAATCCGCCTCCTCTCGAATAACATGGCTCTTATTTGCCGCGCCTTCTAATAATCCGATCGCAATAAAGCTGATTAAAAGAGAGCTTCCGCCATAACTGATAAACGGCATAGTAATACCAGTCAAAGGAATAAACTTGGTTACGCCTCCCAAAATAATAAAAGACTGAAAACCGATCAAAATACTAATTCCCGTGCTTAATGTTTTATAAAAAACATCCTTTATGTTCATAGAAATCCTAAGTCCACGGTATACTAAAATAAAGTAAAGCATGATAACCGCAACGCCGCCGAGTATACCAAATTCTTCACAAATCGCAGAAAAAATGAAATCAGAATGCACCTGGGGTATGTATTCAGGACTGCCCATGCCAATGCCTGTTCCAAAAAAGCCGCCGGCACCGATTGCAAATAAAGATTGCGTAATCTGGTATCCCTTTCCCGCCATATCCGTCCATGGATTCAGCCAAACTTCTATTCTTGTTTTAATATGCGGAAGGAAAAGTGCGCCCAAGCCGCCCCCTACAATTGCAAGACCTGCGTTTACAAGCATCAGCCATTTTTTTTCATTGAATATATACATCATAGAAATATGCATAAGAAAAATAACTACAGCTGTACCCCACTCACGCTGTATAACCATACATCCTAAAACCGTGTAAACCAATGCGGAAATAACAACACCTTCTGAAAGTCCGAAAATACGATACCTTTCCGGATGCGTATATCGGTCTGCAAGCATAAAAACAACCAAAAGCTTGATAATTTCAGAAGTCTGAACACTAAATTCTCCGATTACAATCCAGTTCCTCGCGCCGGAAATGGTTTTGCCAAACAGCATGGTGACTACAAACAAAAGAATCGCCGCTCCAAAATAGAGGTATCCGATCTTTTCCCATACATTGGTTTTGATGATTAAAAAGTAGGCGGCAAAAAAGCAAACTAAGCTAATAGCAAACCAAATAATCTGACGCTTGCCAAAACTTTCATCCAAGCGGAAAAGCATAATTTCTCCCACGGAGAACAGCATGGCTACAATCAGAAAGATATACTGATCCTCCATACTCATTCTGTATAATATAAAATACGCAATTTCCAGTGCGAGTAAAACAGCTGCTCCATACGCTAAAACTGTATAATCCATATTATTCAGAAACAGCAAAACCACAAAACCAATCACATTGATAAGTCCTACCATGATCATAGGCTTTCTATAATTAAAAATCCCCATACTTTTCCTCCTTAAAGGACTTTTTTGAGATATTGTCCGGTATAAGACTTTCCACAATCTGCAATCTGTTCCGGGGTGCCTTGCGCTACAACCGTTCCGCCTTTGTCTCCGCCTTCAGGTCCCATATCGATAATATAATCGGCTGTTTTAATCACATCTAAATTATGCTCAATAACCACAACCGTGTTTCCACCGTCTGTTAGTTTCTGAAGCACTTCTATCAATTTATGCACATCAGCCGTATGCAAACCGGTTGTCGGTTCATCCAATACATAGACCGTTCTTCCCGTTCCTTTTTTGGAAAGCTCAGTCGCAAGTTTCACACGCTGCGCTTCTCCCCCTGACAGTGTAGTTGCCGGCTGTCCAAGCTTAATATATCCCAAACCTACTTCCCGCAGTGTTTCCAGCTTTCGCTTAATCTTCGGGATATTTTCAAAGAATTGCTCTGCGTCTTCAACAGTCATTTCCAAAACTTCATAAATATTTTTTCCCTTATACCGCACTTCCAGCGTTTCTCTGTTATAGCGTTTACCACCACACACGTCACAGGGCACAAAAACATCCGGCAGAAAATGCATTTCGATTTTAATAATACCGTCGCCTGCGCAGGCTTCGCAGCGGCCGCCTTTAACATTAAAGCTAAAACGTCCAGCTTTATAACCTCTCGCCTGTGCATCCTGCGTACTTGCAAACAAATCACGTATTTCATTAAACAATCCGGTGTAAGTGGCAGGATTAGAACGCGGCGTACGCCCGATCGGCGACTGATCTATATTGATCACCTTATCTAATTGTTCTAATCCAATAATCTCTTTGTATTTTCCTGCTTTCTTTTTTGCTCCGTTTAATTGCGTTGCCAACACTTTATATAAGATACTGTTAATGAGCGAACTTTTACCCGAACCCGAAACACCGGTTACAGCAGTCATAACTCCAAGAGGAATGGCTACATCAATATTCTTTAAGTTGTTTTCAGAAGCGCCCTTTATGGTCAGCCATTTACCGTCATTGCTGCGTCTGGTCTTTGGAACCGGAATTACCTTTTTGCGGCTTAAATACAATCCCGTTATGCTTTTTTCACACCGCATGATATCCTCTGCAGTTCCTGCACATACAATCTCGCCGCCATGAACGCCAGCACCCGGTCCGACATCAATGATATAATCAGATTCCAGCATTGTTTCTTCATCATGCTCTACCACTAAAACGGTGTTGCCTAAATCTCTTAAATCTTTTAACGTTTTAATCAGGCGTCCATTATCCCGCTGATGTAAACCTATGCTGGGTTCGTCTAAAATATACAAAACGCCCATGAGACTAGAACCAATTTGTGTCGCTAGACGAATACGCTGCGATTCGCCGCCCGAAAGCGTAGCGGAAGCACGTGCAAGCGTCAGATAATCTAATCCAACATTCATTAAAAATCCTAATCTTGCTTTTATTTCCTTTAGGATTTGTGCAGCTATTTTTTGTTCTTTTGGGGTTAATGTGATTTTATCAAAGAAACGGATTGCTTTGGCAATGGATAAACGTGTAAGTTCACTAATATTTAAGTCATTGACTGTAACCGCCAGCGTTTCTTTTTTGAGTCTTTTACCTTCGCAGACTGGGCAAACCATATTTGTCATAATGGTTTCTAATTCCGCTTTAATGAAATCGGAATTTGTATCACGATATCTGCGTTCTATATTACAAATGACTCCCTCAAACGAGGCATGATACATACCCCCGCCATATTCACGCTCATATTCAAATTTCACTTTTTCTTTGCCAGTTCCGTATAAAAGAACATCCTGCGCCTTTTTAGGCAGCTTACAAAACGGCACATCTAACGAAAAACCATAATGCTCTGCCAGTCCTTTATAAGACATCATGGCAATACTGTTTTCAGAAACTGTATTCCAGCCGCTGGCAACAATCGCACCTTCCCGCAGCGTTTTATTTTTATCCGGAACAATCAAATCCGGATCCACCTTTAACAGTGTGCCCAGACCGGCACACTCAGGACAAGCACCGAAATGGCTGTTGAAAGAAAACATACGAGGCGCAAGTTCTTCAATACTGATCCCACAATCATGACATGCATAGCTTTGGCTGAATAGATAAGATTCTTTCCCGATTACATCAATGACCACCAAATCTTTTGCCAGCTTCAACGCCGTTTCTACCGAATCTGTCAGCCTGGACTTAATTTCAGGCCGTACCACCAACCGATCTACTACAATTTCAATATCATGCTTTTTGTTTTTTTCCATCGGAATGTTGTCTGTTAACTCATACATATTTCCGTCTACACGGACACGTACGAACCCGCTTTTTCTGGCATCTTCAAACACCTTTGTGTATTCTCCTTTTCTGGAGCGTACAACCGGCGCAAGCACCTGAAACTTCGTACCTTCCCCAAAGCTTAACACCTGATCAACAATTTCATCCACTGTCTGCTGCGCAATCACTTTTCCGCATTGCGGACAATGCGGAATCCCGATCCTTGCATACAGCAATCGCAGATAATCATAGATTTCCGTTACCGTTCCAACGGTAGAACGCGGATTTTTACTGGTTGTTTTCTGGTCAATAGAAATTGCAGGAGATAATCCATCAATATAATCCACATCCGGCTTGTCCATTTGTCCCAAAAACTGACGGGCATAAGAAGACAATGACTCCACATACCTTCTTTGTCCTTCTGCGTAAATTGTATCAAATGCAAGCGATGATTTTCCGGATCCGCTGAGTCCGGTTATAACCACCAATTTGTCGCGCGGAATCCGCACATCGACATTTTTCAGGTTATGTTCTCTTGCACCCTTTACATAAATTTCTTTAAATGCCATCTTGTTCTTTCAACTCCTGTATCATATCTCTGAGCATAGCCGCGCGCTCAAACTGCAAATTTTTCGCCGCCTGCCGCATTTGCTCGGTAAGCTGTTCAATAACTTTCTTCTTGTCTTTCGGATTTATTTTTTCTTTTGGCACAATAGGCGCTGCTGTGGCTTCTATAATTTCACGCACATCTTTTACAATCGTTTTTGGAATAATACCGTGCTTTTCGTTAAAGGCAATTTGCAGCTGTCTTCTTCTGTTTGTTTCTTCTATTGCGCGCTGCATACTGTCTGTTACCGTATCGGCATACAT
Organism: uncultured Clostridia bacterium; assembly: GCA_944388555.1. Lineage (GTDB taxonomy): Bacteria > Bacillota > Clostridia > RGIG6154 > RGIG6154 > RGIG6154. The sequence continues at coordinate 17,695 of CALXJH010000122.1, read as the reverse complement.
AATCACTTTTCCCTCTGCGTTTCTTGCTGCACGCCCAATTGTTTGGATTAAGGATGTTTCGCTTCTTAAAAAGCCCTCCTTATCCGCATCCAAAATAGCCACTAATGAAACTTCCGGAATATCTAATCCCTCGCGCAATAAGTTAATTCCTACCAAAACATCAAACTCACCCAACCGCAAATCTCGCACAATTTCCATTCGTTCAATGGTTTTTACATCCGAGTGCAGATAACGCACTTTCACACCTGCCTCTTCCAAAAAATCGGTTAAGCTTTCCGCCATACGTTTGGTTAAAGTGGTAACCAAAACACGTTGTTTTTTCTCTGTTCGCAAATGAATTTCGGAAAGCAGATGATCGATCTGCCCTTTGGTTTCCACCACTTGTATTTCCGGATCAAGCAAGCCGGTAGGCCGTATAACCTGTTCAACAATTTGATCGGAATGTTCTCTTTCATATGCCGCCGGTGTAGCGCTTACAAAAATAGTCTGTCCAATACGGCTTTCAAATTCCTCGAAGGTTAAAGGTCTGTTGTCATATGCAGACGGCAGACGAAATCCATATTCTACTAAAGAATCTTTGCGTGAACGGTCACCCGCATACATAGCACGTACCTGTGGAATGGTAACATGCGCCTCATCAATGACCAGTAAGAAATCCTCAGGAAAATAATCCAAAAGCGTATACGGAGCAGATCCAGGGGCTCTTCCGCTGATATGCCTTGAATAATTTTCAATTCCCTGGCAAAATCCTGTTTCCTGCATCATTTCGATATCATAACGCGTTCTTTGCTCGATGCGCTGTGCTTCCAGCAGTTTGTTTTCCGATTTAAAAAAAGCCACACGTTCTTTCATTTCTTCTTCAATACTTTGTATTGCTTTTTCCATCTTTGCCTGGGTAGTTACATAATGCGATTTTGGAAAAATTGCCACATGATTGCGTATGCCTGTAACTTCTCCTGTTACAACATTGATCTCACATAAGCGATCAATTTCATCTCCAAACAGCTCAATACGAATAGAACTTTCGTTTGAATTTGCAGGAAAAACTTCAATAACATCTCCGCGCACACGGAACTTGCCTCTGGAAAAATCGATATCATTTCTTTCATAGTGCATATCCACTAATTTAGCAATAATGTCTTCCCGTTCCCGACGCATGCCTGTCCGCAGTGACAAACCCATATTCACGTAATCTTCCGGATCGCCCAGTCCATAAATACAGGAAACCGAAGCAACAATAATAACATCTCTGCGTTCAAACAAAGCCGCTGTTGCACTATGGCGCAGTTTATCGATTTCATCATTTATAGATGCGTCTTTTTCAATAAACGTATCCGACTGTGCAATATAAGCTTCCGGCTGATAATAGTCATAGTATGAAACAAAATACTCTACCGCATTATGCGGAAAAAACTCTTTAAATTCACTGCATAACTGTGCTGCAAGCGTTTTATTATGTGCCAGCACCAAGGTCGGGCGATTCAGGTTTGCAATGACATTTGCTATTGTATATGTTTTACCTGATCCGGTTACACCCAGAAGTGTCTGACCGCAGAATCCGTCTAAAACACCCTGCGTTAATTTTTCTATTGCTTCCGGCTGATCTCCGGCAGGTTTATAGGGAGAAACAAGTTCAAACATTTTTTGCTCCTTATTCTTTACGCACATTCTCTGATTTATAAGTTATTTTCTTCTTTTATCTTTTTATTATAACATATCTTTTTATAGATTGCAAGAAAAAAGGCACTATTAAGTGCCTTTTAAACCTTTTATATTGAATTGATTCTACTCTTCGTTCAAAGTTTCTTCATGCAAATCCTGAATATTTTTAAAAGCTGAAAGAATTGGTTTCTCCGTTTTTCCTTTTATTCTTCTGTTTATATAGTTGTTGGTAATTTTAACCACAATTCCTGATAAACATACAACGCCGATTAAGTTTGGAATTGCCATCAACCCATTAAAAGTATCTGAAATATCAATAATCAAACCAGAATCTAAAGTTGCGCCGGCAAGAATAACCAATATAAAGATGATTTTATAAACAAGTGTCGCCTTTGTTCCAAACAAATATTCCCACGCCTTCGTACCGTAAAAGCTCCAGCCTAAAACAGTTGAAAAAGCAAATAATGTAATTGCAATTGCGATAAATATGCCGCCAAAAGTACCAAACGTTGCTGTAAACGCTTCTGTTGCAAGCCCTAACTTGGTCGCACCGCTCAAAGACGCACCTGTTTCTAAATCTACAACGCCAGTAGTTAAAATAACCAGTGCTGTCAGCGTACATACAATAATGGTATCAAAAAAGACTTCAAAAATTCCCCACAATCCTTGGGTTACAGGTTCTTTCACGTTGGATGTAGAATGTACGATTACTGAGGAACCCAAACCTGCCTCATTTGAAAAAACGCCGCGTTTAAATCCCCATGTTATTGCCTGTTTGATTACAGCGCCGCCAACGCCGCCTATTGCAGCTTTCATACTGAATGCACTTTTAAAGATAGAAGCAAACGCCGGCCCTACATTTGAAAAATTCATAACAATAATAATGATCGAACCGATTATGTAAAATGCTGCCATAAACGGCACTAAACGTTCATTCGCACGTGCAATTCGCTGTAATCCGCCGATTATAACCAATGCAGCAATTACCATAATCGCAACGCCAATCAACAAGTACACGCTTTTAAGATCCACGTTTGGCCTTCCCAACAGTCCGCTGATGCTTTCTGTAATAGAAGCAACCTGTCCCATATTTCCAATTCCAAAAGACGCCAAAACAGCAAAAATCGAAAATAAAATTGCCAAAACCCGACCTAATGTTTTACAGCCCTTTTTAGCACCTAATCCATCCTGAAGATAATACATCGCGCCGCCGCACCATTCATTTCTGCTATTTTTTCTTCTGTAAAATATCCCCAGTACATTTTCAGAAAAATGCGTCATCATTCCAAGAATTGCCGCTAACCACATCCAGAAAACTGCACCGGGACCACCCATTGTAATTGCGTATGCAATTCCGGCAATATTCCCTGTTCCAATGGTTGCAGAAAGGGCTGTACACAGCGCCTGAAACTGTGAAATTGAGTTTTCATCTTTATTTTTTAAGATATCTTTTTTTCTAAACAGGCCGCCAATCGTTTCTCTCCAGACATGTCCAAACCGGACAAATTGAAAAAACTTCGTTAATATCGTCATCAGCACACCGGTACCAATGAGCAGAATAAGTGCGGGAGCACCCCAAACCACATTGTTTATCGCAGCGTTAATTTCTGCCAGTCTCTCAACCATTTCTTATTCCCACTCCTCACAGATTTATAACATAAAACATGTACTATTATACATGATTTCCCATAAAAATGCAAGCATTTTATACATACTTAAATCGACGAAAAAGAGCAGTCCCACGCAGGAACTGCTCTAAATATACACATTCTTATCGAACAAGCGGTGCACAAAGAGGTCTTAAAGTTGTGCCTTGATATCTCACATTTTCCCAGACATAAACCTTTTCGTTTTCTCCTACTTCGATAGTAACCGGATTATTTACGCTGATAATCACATCATCATCCACATCAATAGATTCAATTTTATTTTCAGCGTCATACTGCACACGTATTACATACGCATACTCTACTGCGTCTGTCTTAAGGACATAACTATTTCCTGCTTTTTCTGCTCTTATGCCAGACTGTGCATTTTTATTGGTTATAAACAAATTCGTCCAGTCATATGTCACATTCCAGCCCTTAGTAACATTTAAACAATCATCACGCTCACCTAAATATGTGCCGTCTTCATCAAAATAATGACATTCGTTGAGTCCGCGGCAGGGAAAGTCAACATAAATATCCACTCTGTTGTTGGCAGGATTATTCTCCGCTTTTGTTATTTCAAGATTATCCAGGAATACATACCCTGATTCAACCAAGTCTAAATAAGGCTTGTTCCCATCTACAACCGTATTATCCTGTACATCTTTAACAACCAGATAACCGCTGATATGACAGCCTATCAATTCGCTCGGATCTGCCAGATAGCCATCCTCGTCTAACGTTACACAAGGCAGTTCTGCTAATCTGACTTTTGAGATACAGAATTTTGTTCCATCACCGCCGCCTACAGCCGACAATAAAGAACCGAACGGAGACGGGGCGAAATCTTCCAGCGTAGCCTCTGTAGTAGTAATAATATCTCCTTCAGACACATAAGTTACATCCAGATCGGTAATAACCTGTCCATTTAAGGAAACGGATATGCTTGCAACATTCCCCTGTGCCATTGCGCTGATATCTATACCGGCGCAAACCAGCGCGTCCGCTACTGTTGGGTTTATAATATAATTTCCGGAAAGATCGAATACGCGAACGGCTACCTCTTGATTTTTTGCCGCCCATGCTTCTGCGACAACCGGCTGCTCATTTACCGTAACATTCACATCTGCGCCTGCACTCGGCATCGGATTGGTTGTTGCAGTTTGCAACGCAATGAGATCTGTTTGCAAAAGTTTGTTATCCGCACTTTGTGCCTGCTCCGGCGTCAAGGTAAATTGTGCTTCTGCTGGAACCAAAGCAATCGCTCCGAATCTGCCGTAGTTGCCGCTGCTTTTAGAAAGCTGAATAGTTACGACATCCCCCTCATTCAGCGTAACTTGTCGATTAGAATTTTCCTTCTCCCAGAACCATGCATGCGCAGAAGATGCGTTGTTTTTCAGGAAAGAATATGTCTCTCCATTGATAAGAATGCGCAGATATCGGTCTACAGAGGTATCGGACAAATCTTTTCTGTACGCCCATAGGTCATATGTTCCGCTTTGTTTTGCCATAAATGATACCGACGGTCCGTCAACCTGCGAACTTACGCCAACTGCTACATTTTTCATATAAAAAGAATATCCATCTACGTTTTCATTCCATGCCCAGTCTTTCGGATCATCTATGACATTTGCTGAGGAAATAAATACGGTATTTTCAGGAAATGCTTTCGTATCCACTTCACGTATGTCCGGTTTAACGATGGCATTTTTAAGTGTAAAAGCACCGCTTTCTGCGCCCAACTGATCTACACTTGTTAATTCAAGTGAGTGGTCTACAATAGAAGCTTTGGTTACTTCTAAGCACAATGATGTGCCAGTTCCGTTGGTACGTATTGCTTCAATTGGAAGATCTACTAACGTAAATGCTTCTACGATGCCCTTGTCGTTTTCAGAACCATCGGCTCTTAATCTATAAGTTACATCGCCGCTGATCAGATTTCCGTTCAATTCACTTGCCGAAAAATTCTGAATATCAACACCTAATTTTTTTTCTTCGCCAGAATTCAGCACAAAAGCCAATCCTTCCGTAACTTTGTTAGCTGATCCAGACTGTGCAAAGGTAACTGCAACACCTTCCGCCGGAATTGAGTTTCCATTTGGAATTTCAACGATTGCTCCAAACACCGTACAAGACGTTATCAAAAGGCACACAACCAAAGCAATTGCTGCTACGCCTCTTTTATTTAACCTCATTTTTTACACTCCTTTACATTTTAGTTTGTTTGAAATAAAACACATGCTTTATTGGTGAAAAAAGCAACATTTTGCAAAACAACTATTCTTTTGGTTAGAAAGAATGCCTTTGCTTTTTGTTTTAATAACAGGTTAAATTATTAAAACTATACAGTGAATGAAACGCAAAATGGTTTTATTTCGCAGGCAACATGGATATTACCTGCACCACATAAAAAGAGTCGCATAGCTTAATTTAATTATATACGTTTCTGAAAAAAAAGCAATACCAAATCCAAATTTTTTCAATTTATTACCGACTTTTTATAAAAAAACAGTCCGCAAAAACGGACTGTTTTTTATAAATTTAAAAATTGTTTTATTTCGTCAAAGGTTCACAAACCGGACGCATGTTTGTTCCTGCAAACGGCTCATAATTCCAAACAAAAACTTTCTGGTTCTCTTCGATAGGAGCTGCTGCCGGTTCGGTCAGTGTTACAAAAACTTCTCTCGTTTCTGTATTTGTGATGTTTCCATTATCATCATAGGTAACAGTTACAAGATAACATTTCTGCGCTGTTTCGGTCACCAATACATAATGATCTCCATTATTTATTGCAGTAATACCGCTTTGCGAAGATGAATTGGTAATATACAGATTTGAAAAATCATACACATTACTTTTTCGCATAACGTATCTATATGGGTCGTGATAGGTTATTCCGTCCGGCGTTGTAAGTGCAATTTCTGAAGCTTTGTTCGTGTCGCAGCTTTTAATATCAATTTCAAGATCAATGCGATTACCAGCTGCAACAATATCAAAAATTTCTGCATTTTCAAAATAAATCTTTGAACCGGCAGGTGTACCCTCGAAATCTATTTTTGTAACAATATAACCGTTAAATGTACATCCTGTCAAACCTGTTGCATCATCTTTGGTATTAGAAAATTCCGGCATTTTTGAAGCAGTTAAACAAAACTTTATATGATTGCCTTTATCAGGTCCCATTCCGCCTTCTGTATTACGAGCTGTGCCTGCATTTATAGGCGCAAAATTGGTTTTATCCTGTGTTTCTGCTTTTTCGGTGGTAATCACGTCACCTTCCTGAACATAGATAATGTCCGGATTTGTGATTCTTTCACCGTTTAAGGTAATAAATGTCATAACATCCTGCGTTAGGTATCCGTTCATATACGTGCTTACATCAATGCCCGCACAAGCAAGCGCATCTAAAACGGTGGGCTTTATTATGTAATTATCATTTGCATCAAAAAGTGCCGCACCATTGCCGTCTACCTGACCTGCTCCCGTTTCAGCGGAAACACTTGCCCCATTTACAGTTACAGAAACCGCAGGCTGTTTCTCCATATTGACTGCGTTGGTCGTATATCTCTGTAAAGCAATGAAATCTGCTTCCGTAAATCTGTAGTCCTTGCTCTGCGCAGTTTCCGGATCCAACGTAAAGTTATCTTCTACAGGAACAAAGGCAAATGCACCATAACGTGCATTAGCGCATCTATTGTTAACTATCTGCAAAAATACTGTTTGTCCTTTTTCTATGGTAATTGTTTTATTTCCTACCGCCGGTTCCCAATACCACTTATCATCATCAAAGCTTGCTATATCCTCACTTGCATTTGTTTTTTTGAATTCAGCGGTTATATTGCCGGGAAGGCGAATTTCCACTGTTCTGCTTGTATCTGAATCCTGTCTGTTCTTAACATATGCCCAGATTGCATAAGTACCGCTTTCTTTGGCTTCAAAAGCTGTCAGCGGTCCATCTGTATTCTTTGCTCTGTTTTGATAATAAGTATACAAATCATTGCCGACTTTCGTCCAATCAGCAGGATTTTTGTTAATGTTAAAAGAAGAAACAAATACTGTGCCCTCTGGGAAACTCTGGGTGTCAACCACCGTGTCAGTCGAACCTTGCCAGCTTCCTCTTTTAATCACTATGTCGGTAATTTTATAGCCGCTCGTTGCGTCGTTAGCATTAAAATACAGATCAATATCGTTTTCAGCCATGCCTTCGCCTTGGACATAACTGTCATACGCAGCGCTGATTTCCGGCGATGACGTTCTGAAGTTATCAGCCGTTGCTTCCAAACAATACTTTGTCTTTGACGCGTTTGGCGTTGTTGAAGTAATCGGCATATCTACAACTGTAAATGATTCTAAATATTTTTCCCCGTTTTCATTTCGGTAAAGCAGTTTACCTGTGCTGGTCGTTGCTGCCGGATCACCATCAACATTTTTATAAGTAAATGTTGCACTGATTGTTGTTCCCGCATATAAATCATTTAAAGAATTACCGTTTACTTTAAATAATGCAGCGGTCTCTTCGCCCAATACCATTCTTAAAACCGTTCCTGTCCAACCAAGCGCAGAAAACTGAATTCCCAATCCCTCTTCCGGTATCAATTCAATACCCGGCATGTCGGACGGAATGGTTATCTGCACTGCCAGTGCCGGAATGGATGACATTATAAGGCAGAGCACCATAAATAGTGCGGCTATTTTTTTCTTGCTTACTTTCATGTTTTGCACCCCTTCATTAAAATAATTTCAAGACAACAAAAACAACACTTTATGAAATCATAAAGCGCTCGGAATAGTAAAATCATCCCGCTCTTTTGGTTAGAAAGAAACATTTTTTTAAACGCTTTACTACAGGTTATTTTATAAAACGTTTAAACATTAGGACAAATTTACCGAATTATTCCGAATAAAAGCCACATGGATATAGCTTTTTCAATTGAGTTACATAGCTAATTTAATTGTATATCATTTTTATTTATATTTATATATTTTTTTTGCTTAGAAATATGTAAAAATTGCTTTTGAACTCAAAAAACAACAGTTCTTACCGAACTGTTGTTTTTTGAATTCTTTATACTATTTATTTTGTCAAAGGTGCACAAAGCGGCTTCATCGCCGTTCCTTTATTCAAAGGCGTGCCTTCCCATACAAAAATTTTCTCATTATCTCCTACAGTTATTACTTTTCCGTCACCTGCAAAATCCAGGATGTCATTTTCAATGTCTGTGGAAACAATTGCACCGCCGTCACCGTACGTAACACGAACCAGTGTTATCGGAAGGGACTTATTGGTTTTAAGCGTATAAACGCCGTCGCCGTTTGAAATTGCTTCTACCTTTGTTTCTGCCTTACTTTGTGTGTTGGTCAGATATAGATGCGATAAATCAAAGTATCCTTGATCAATTTTTCCAGGATAAATATAGTATGGAGAAATGTAATCATTACCGTCAATTGTAACACGTCCCGGATCTGAGAAATGCGTTCCGATCTCCAGTCTTCCGGAGCTTTGCTGAATTGCTGAGCACTCAATGGGCAGATCTTTTATGAAGATTGTAATTTCACGTTCATCACCGCTTGTTGACACGAAATCTGCATCTTTTACCCAGGTTACATAACCGTTTACATAGCAGCCAGCAAGTGCGTTTTTTACGGAAATATCCGTCGGCCACCATGTTGTTTTTGCGGCTGCATTGGTATCTGTAACAAATTTATAATTATAATCGGTAATTCCAGCCAGATATAATCCATCGGTTGTAGCCTGGCCACCGCTGTTCACAAACACTTTGTTTGTACCGTTCTGGAAACAAAGCGGGCTAAAGTTATCTACTGTTGCCGGAACAACGTCAATTACATCGCCGGTTTTAACCTGCGTTAAATCCAAATCTTGAACAGGCGTACCGTTTAATAGAACAACCTTATCCGTCGCTATCATTTTACCGTTTATAATGTCAAGCGGAGAAGCGGTCATTTTACCCTCTTCATCATATTTTGCCTCGGTCGCCAAAGCATCCAGAACAGTTGGATATTCCGGCAGCTTATGATTGCCATCTAAACGAACAGAATAGCCCGCTTTGCTTGCCGGCAATCCAGAAGCGTTTATTATTTGGTAATGATCCCAGAAGCGGATGGCAGCTTCATGTGCTGCTGTTTCTACTTCTTTTCCGTTGACTGTTACCGTTGCTTTAGTACCCAGAGAAATATTATAACCATTTACAGTTGCTGCTTGTAGCGCAACATATTCGTCCGGTGTATTCATGTTCTTAAGACGTTCTGCATCGGTCATAGCCGCTGTAAAGTCTGCATTCGCATCTGCCGGAACTAAAGCAATCGCACCAGGTCTTGCATAGTTGCCTGATGCTGCCGATAATTGAACGGCAACTACTTCACCTGCTTCTAAAGTTAACGTTTTTCCGTTCTTTTCGGGTGCCCACATCCAGGTACCGCTGCCTACGCCTTCTACAGGTTTTGCTTCAAAGTCAAATGCTTCGCCGTTAAACTCAATAACCGGTTTTCTGTCCGTATAACTTGAAGAATATGCATATTGCATCACCCAAGCATTGTATGTACCGCTCTCTTTTGCTTGTATAAACTGTATTGGACCGGGCTGCTGTATAACCGCAGGATCGTTTCCTTTAAAATAAACATCCGAGAATCCGCCGAATGTATTGACTTCCCAAGTACTTGGGAGGTTGGAAAAACCTTTGGGAGAAATAAACAACGTATCCTCCGGGAATAAACCGGTATCATAACTTACAACGCCCCAATCATCGCTTTTGGAAACAGAGGCATTTGAGAAGATATACTGCAAATGGAATTCTTGTGAGTAGATCTGTGTTGGATCAGTAATTTCAGGGTGTGCGTCCTGATATACAGAAAGTTCTGGTGAGTATGTGATAATATCATCATAATTTACTGCAAACACCACCTCCTTACCATTTACTCTGGTTTCAGAAGTCGCTACCGGCGCCTTAACAATTGAGAATTTAGCGGGTCTCCCGTCTGTAGGAGCCTCTTTGTAAGTAAATGTACAAGTAAATTCTAAACCTTCATAATAGCCGTTCGGGGTATTGGCTGTGATTCCGAGCGCTTGTTGCTGTTCAGCCGTTAAACTTCCTATTACAAATCTTGCTGTATTGCCCGTTCCACCGCCATTTGTTACGGTTAAAGGCAATCCTTCCGCTGGTAAATTCACACCTTCTTTCTGCACAGTTACTGTTGCTGCAAAAGCCGGCATAGCTGTCAAAATCACACAAATTGCCAGCAACAACGCTAATAATTGTTTGGTTAATTTCATAAGTGCTACACTCCTTTTCGTATTAAAACTAATGTTTTAAAGCCTGAGAATAGCAAAACACATACAAAAATAAATTGCTATATTTTGCATGTTGCCAATCATCTTTTGGTTAGAAAGATGCAGCTGCGTCTTGATTGAAATTACAGGTTATTTTTTCAAACAAAACAACATCCGGGCTAAAGTTAATTGCTATTCTTAAATATAAGCAGCATGGATTCTGCTCGGCACATAAAAGAAGAGTTGCATAGCTAAATATATTATATACCTTATCATCATAAAAATCAATATTTTTTTTTGAATTTTCAGCATTTTCTTCTCTGATGGAAACAAAAAAGGATTCCCCTTCCGGAGAATCCTTTTACTTTTTATCTTGTCAAGGGAGCGCACAATGGTTTAAGCGACGTCCCACTTGTCAGGAATGTTCCTTCCCAGACATATATCTTTTGATTTGGTTCTACTGTTACCCACAAAGGATCTTGCGCAAAATCCAAAATTTTGTTTTCCACTTTTGTTGAAACAACATTTCCTAATTCGTCATAAGTTACAGCAACCAAACAAATCGGCAGAGTTTTGTTTGTAGACAGTATATACTGACCTTCTGCCACTCTTTGCGCTGTCACCTCTACTTCCGCTTTGCTCGACGCATTTGTAATATACAAACCATCTTTTGTATACCATCCGGACTGATATCTACCGCTCAGAATAATATCCGGTTCAATATAAGTCAGACCGTCCACTTCCTGGATACCCATCTGCGTGCTCCATTTTACGCCAATTTCCAGTCGTCCATCGCTTTCACGGACAGCACTATGTAAAATTTCCATATCCTTTACATAAACTGTAACAAGACGATCGTCACCTGTTGTATCCGGGTAACTGAGTGTCTGATTGTTTTCCTGGAACGTTCCACCTACAAAATCTCTTGTAACTTTTGCGTATCCGTTAATATAACAGCCTTGGAGCGCATCGGGCTGCGTGATATCAATCGGCCAGTAAAAAGAACTTGCTGCATCTGGTCCGGTAACAAATTTCATATTACATTCTCCCATATATGCCGCTAAAGCATCAGAAGCCCCTACGCTTCCATTTCCGGTAATACGCGTTCCAAATGCAATGGGCAAAAAGTTTGTTTTATCTATCACAAATTCTTCTACTGTAATGACATCATTTTCCTGCGCAACGGTTCTTTGCGGTTCAGAGCACGTCTTACCATTGACCGTAATTTTATAATTATCCAGCACTTCTGTCTGAATAGAATAACTGTCATCGCCATCATCTGCTGCAACAATTGCGTCAAACACAGTTGGTTCCATAATAAAGTTTCCGGTCATATCGTAGCGCTTTATTTGTGGAAATGCTGTAAATCCGATTTTTTCGGTAGCAACGGTCTCGACTCCGTTTACAGTCACGTTCCGTGCAACTAAAGTACTATCTGTATGGGGAGCAATTGTGTTTTGGCTAATAACTTTAAAATTGGCTTCAGAAATAGCTGTATCCGGCTTCACATTCAGCGCAGCAGGTACAAACGCAATACCGTAAGCGCCCGCATAATTTCCTGTTTTCGCCAATATACGAATATAAACCTTTTGTCCTTTTACAAGCTCAACTGTTTTGTCGTCATATTCGGGTTCCCAATAATATCCGATAGCAGTGGGTGCATATTTGCTGCCTGTTTCAGGATTTATCTTCTGCTCGAATTTCAATTCCGTTCCAGATACATCCAGATAAATATCTCTCTGATCAGGAGAATCTTGCCGGTCTCTCTTATACATCCACACATTATAAGTACCTGACTCCGGTGCCACAAACGCAACCCATGGTCCATCTATACCACTATCTGCTGCTGCGTCTTTTTGCTGATAAATGCCCTGGAAGTTTTGCCATCCGCTTGCCGGAACATCATTTTTAATTAAGCTGGTTGCCATAAAAATAGTTCCTTCCGGTAAATTTCCAATTTCAACAGCAGAGATTGGAACTGTAATCTGAAATGTGCCTGTTGTACGTATCGCTGCGTTTTCGAGCTGCGAACTGCTCATCTGAGAATAATCCTGCCCGAGTTCTGTCAAAATAAATCTCTTTAAATTTCTCTTAAAGGCGTTTGCTTCAGTCCCACTGTTTGCCATGATAATTTCGCCATTATCATCCGTCTCATAATCTGTAATATTTTGTGCTGCTTTCATTGCTTCTTTAAATGTTTCGGAAGCATAGAATAAATGTGTTGCATATACAATAACATATGTTTCTCCGGATTCGTTGATCGTAACATTTGAAAATTCATACGTTTTGTCAGCTATACTAAAACTGCCGCTTAACTTCGATCCTACTAATGTGTTGCCTGCAGATATCTGTGATAATTCAGGATCTGTCCATCTTACGAACACCTGGTTATCTACTTGCATTTCCGCATTTCCAATTGTAAGCGTGCCCCCTTGATCTTCGGGCAGCCAGACAGGTGTAGTAATTGTGCGCGCTGCAGCCGGAATGACCGTGCATAGCAGACAAACCACCAGTAACAGTGCGCAAACTTTTTTACTTGTTTTCATAAAACTCCTACCCTCCTTTTTTTTAACAGCGAACACCGCATATGCTTTATCAGAAAAGCGCATGCACAACATAAAATCGTAGCCACCTGGTTAGAATGGCTGGTCAATTGCTTTCTGTACAGTCAGGTTCTCCTGTCTAAAAAGCCTTTTAAAAATTTTATATTGTATGTTCTTTTTTACAAACCGCATGGCCGGTTTGTGTAATGAGTATATAGCTTAATTTCAGCATATCACACAAATATAAAAATAACAAGTATTTTTTATACTTTCTACAAATATATATGCATCCAGACATTTCATATCGTTCAAATGCGCATATTTCCCCCTTAAAACCACCAAATATCATATGCAACGCCATTATCTGACATAAAGTTCCGCGTAAGTCAAAATAAATACATAAATTTTATCAACAAACCACGCACACGCAGCTGCTCGAAACAAGATGCTAAAGCGTGTCGTCAAAGAGTGACACACTGGTAGATGCCGAGAAACGAAATCGTACTTTTGGCCATTGCACTTGTTGGCATACAAAGGTACGGTAAACCATAATTGCAAAAAACAAGTAAAGACGCGGGATACATTGAGTATCCCGCGTCCTTTGTTTGTATCAAATTTTTTTCAATTGCAAAGGATATATAATACTTTCCTTTTTTATCTTACTTGCGTCGGGGCAACTTTTTTGTCCGTCTGAAACGAGGCAAAACGAGCCATTAAAACAGATACTATTATACACTACAATTCGTTTTTGCTGAAAATTTCACAAACCTCTTTATAAGATTCGTGCGTCCCAATATCGTAACATTCGCCTTCAAATGCGTACGCGTAAACTGGTTTTTTAGAGTAGAGCCAAGATGGAAAAAATCCAGGCGCGTCCGGATTATTTCCTTCCTGCAAATATTGCTTAAAGAGAGGGATGGTATCTTTTTTGTAAATATAACAAGCAAAAGCAGCCAGGCGGCTAACCGGTTTAGACGGTTTTTCCACCATAAAGGTCACTTTCCCATCGGAATCGGTCATCACGTTCGCCATACGGACCAAATCCACCTCTCTATCCATCTCTTTAACCAAAATGCAGTCTGCGTTTACTTCCCGGAAATAATGATAATATTTCTTCAGATCAAACGTAAAAATATTATCTCCGGCAACCACTAAAACATCCTCATCAATAGCACACTGCTCAATGACATAAAAAATATCCCCGACTGCGCCTAATTTATTGGCATCATCTGTTGTACCGTCGTCCAGGACGGTTAATTTAAGAAATGAAGTGTGGTTTTGTGCCCATTTTCTAAATGCTTCCGCAAATTTATGGTTCGAAACAATAATAATTTCATCAATTGCTTCTATTTTTTCAAATTCGGAAATCAGGTAATCTATAATTGGTTTTCCCGCAACATCCAGTAAAGCTTTGGGTTGGTTTTTGGTAAGTGGGTATAACCGCGTAGCATATCCGGCTGCCAGAACAATTCCTTTCATGCGTGTTTCCTCCATTTAATTATCTTTTGTATTAGTAGCATCGCGCATACGCCGCACAACGATCCTGCAAAATCAATGCACACATCTCGAAACTCGCATGATCTTCCGGGCGAAAACAATTGGTGCAATTCATCCGACACAGCATATAGCAGACAAAAAAGCAAAGCAATACAAATTGCTCGTTTGTCAAAGAAACTGTCTGCTGCAAGATAAGCAAAAATTCCTAGGAATAAGAACAAAGTAAAATGTGCCATTTTGCGCACGAAAGTTTCGGCCTTATCCACCATCTTCTCCGTGCCTTTTGTATCTGCCTGCTTAATAATTGGTACTAAAAGTACGATCTTTCGCGTAATAAACTCACTTATCTTAGACGAATTTTCAGCCGGCTGTGCCGAAAAGCAAAAAATTACACCGCATTGCGCAGCCAACAGAAACAGCACAAGAATTTTTTTCATATATTCCATGGAAATCTCCTGAACAAGTTTTTCTACATTTTACCACACTTGATATTAAATTTCAACCCTTTTTAAAAAATGCTATTGACAATTTTTAATGACAGTGATATACTTTATCTAAAATGCAGGAGGTTATCATGATGACAGTGTTTCACTTTATTATAGCCATGATTGCCATTATTATTCCCTTGGTCGTCCTTGGTCATAATAGTGTTTTTTGTGCTGCACGGTCTTAACTTTTTGTGTTCTGAAAGATGAATGTCACAAGGGCTTATGGTTGTTGCACACCATAAGTCCTTTTGTTTAAAACAACAAATTTGAAAAGGAGGCGCTTTTATGCTGATGACGGGTTCAGAGATTTTAGTCCGTACCTTGGAAGAACAGGGCGTGGATACTGTTTTCGGATATCCGGGCGGAAATGTTATCAATATTTATGACGCTTTATATCAGGCAAAAGACCGTATACATCATATTATAACCTCACACGAGCAAGGCGCCGCGCACGCAGCAGACGGATATGCCAGAGCCAGCGGTAAGGTTGGTGTGGTAATCGCCACTTCCGGTCCCGGCGCAACCAATCTTGTAACTGGAATTGCAACCGCATTCCTGGATTCAACACCAATGGTCGCCATTACTGGTAACGTCCCATTATCTTTGCTGGGAAAAGACAGTTTTCAGGAAGTAGATATTGCCGGTGTTACTTTACCTGTTACTAAGCACAATTTTATTGTAAAGGATGTAACCGAATTATATGACATCCTTCGTAACGCATTTTGTATCGCGCAGTCCGGACGTCCGGGACCTGTTTTGGTGGACATACCCAAAAACGTACAGCTTGCCTCCTGTGCTTTTTCGCCCAAAGGCAGACTGCCTATTGAATATTCCGGCTTACCTGAAAAAAAAGAATTGCAAAAAGCTGTGCAAATGATTCAGAAAGCGAAAAAACCTTTTATTTACTGCGGCGGCGGTGTAATTCTTTCAAATACGAGTGCATACGTATTAAAATTAGCCGAAAAAATAGACGCGCCTGTGGGAACCAGCATGATGGGACTCTCCGCCATCCCGCATCGACATCCAAGTTTTGTGGGTATGACAGGCATGCACGGCAGATACGCTTCTTCCAAAGCAATGAATGAAGCGGATTTGATTATTGTAGTCGGCGCGCGCTTCAGCGACCGCGCAACCGGCAACAAAGATAAATTTGCGCCGCATGCAAAAATTCTACATATTGATACAGACAGAGCGGAAATCAACAAAAATATTACTGCAAATCAAGCACTTATCGGAGATTTGCGCAGTATTCTCCCACAATTGCTTGATGAAATAGAAAATACAAATAATACACATTGGCTGCAAGAGATTGCAGATTATAAAGCCTACGAAGCTTCACAAATTGTCCGGGATGAAAAACTCAATCCCAAAAAAGTTTTAGAAGCTATCCGCAGCTGCACAAGTGATGAAACGGTTGTGGCAACAGATGTCGGACAGCATCAGATGTGGACAACACAATTTTATGATTTTGAAAAACCTCGGACTTTGGTTACTTCCGGCGGACTCGGCACAATGGGATTTGGTTTAGGCGCCGCAATTGGTGCTTGCATTGCCAAAGACAAAGCGCCGATTGTCCTGATTACCGGTGACGGAAGTTTTCATATGAATTTAAATGAATTAGCTACTGCCGTTAAACAAAATCTTCCTATCAAAGTTTTTATTCTGAATAACCGTGTGCTTGGTATGGTTCGGCAGTGGCAAACGCTATTTTTTGAAAAGCGTTATTCAGAAACCAGTATTGATAAGCAAACAGACTACGTTAAACTTGCCGAAGCATTTGGTGCCACAGGTTTACGAATCCAAACAACAGCAGAACTTGAAAAAACAGTAAAAACTGCTTTTGACACAGATGGCCCTGTTGTTGTGGATTGTGCAATTGACGCAGACGAACTGGTTTTACCAATGATTCCACCCGGCGGTACAATCTCTGATATTATAATGTAAGGAGGACACTAAAATGGAAAACAGTTTTATTATCAGTGTTTTGGTTTCCAACCATTTTGGCGTTTTAACCAGAGTTTCTTCTCTGTTTTCAAGACGCGGATATAATATTGACAGCTTGACAGTTGGCGAAACGCATGATCCAACCGTTTCCAGAATGACGATCGTTTCACACGGAGACGATGCAACACAAGAGCAAATTGTAAAACAGCTTGCAAAACTGGTTGATGTGAAGCACATTATGGTAATGGACCCAGAAAATACGGTGGCACGCGAATTGATGCTGATAAAGGTAAATGCAACAAAAAAGAACAGAGGCGAAATCATAGAAGCGGTCAATGTCTACCGCGGAAAAATTGTAGATTTAAAATCAAAACAACTTACCATTGAAATCACGGGACCGCAATCCAAATTAGATGCACTGATTGAATATCTGCATCAATATGGAATTATTGAGCTTTCCCGCACAGGTATTACGGCAATGGGCAGGGGCGACTCCTGCTTGCAATAGATACATTCATTTAAATTATTTTAAAGGAGACGATAAAAATGGCAAAAATGTATTATGAAAAAGATTGTAATCTGAAATTACTGGATGGTAAAACCGTTGCAATTATTGGCTATGGCAGC
>CALXJH010000121.1 GCA_944388555.1 uncultured Clostridia bacterium | reverse complement strand
TGCGCGGCCGATCAACGAAATCTCCATGCAGACAGCCTCTATTTTCTCGGCGCTTGCAGGTGCGGAGCGGGTATTTAACATACTGGATGAAGCACCCGAACAGGCAGACGCCTTAACCGCAATCGGAGAAAAAGAAATCAAAGGCGAAGTGGCATTAAGAAACGTTTCGTTCGGCTATACGCTGGACAAACAAATTCTGAAAAACATCACGCTTACCGCAAAGCCCGGACAAAAGATTGCGTTTGTCGGTTCCACCGGCGCGGGGAAAACCACCATTACCAATCTGCTGAATCCGTTTTACGATATAGATGAAGGTGAAATTTTAATAGACGGAACGAGCATTTATAATTTTGAGCGTGCCTTTTTACGCAAAAATATAGCAATGGTACTGCAGGATACCCATCTATTCAGCGGAACGGTAATGGAAAACATTCGTTACGGCCGTTTGGACGCAACCGATGAAGAAGTCATTCAAGCGGCAAAAACGGCAAGCGCGCACAGTTTCATCCTGCGGCTTTCGGACGGGTATCAGACCTATTTGGAAGGGGACGGCGCAAATCTTTCGCAGGGACAGCGGCAGCTTTTAAACATTGCGCGCGCCGCCTTGAGCAAAGCGCCGATTCTGGTACTGGACGAAGCGACAAGCTCGGTCGATACGCGTACCGAACGGCATATTGAGCATGGTATGGACCGATTGATGAAAAACAGAACGACTTTTGTCATTGCGCACAGACTGTCTACCGTACGCAATGCAGATGCGATTTACGTGTTAGAGCACGGGCAGGTCATTGAGCACGGCACACATGCAGAGCTGCTTGAAAAACGCGGCAAATATTATCAGCTTTACACCGGCGCTATCGAACTCGACTAAAGCGCCGCGCATCTCAGCGGCACGCACAGCACAAGTATAAAATGCGCGCCTTTCAGCCAAACTAAGTGCGGGAGGTTGCGTATGATGCAAAAACAAGATACCATTGAACTGCTGAAAGAATGTGTAAGCGGTGCGGAGATGTGTATTTCTGCGCTGAATGAAATGCTGGACAAAACACACAATGCGGATTTAAAGAAATCCATGGAGCAATGCAAACGGGAACATTTGGAATTATACAATCAGGCAAGCAATATTTTATACGAGTGCGGGGAGCACGGAAAAAAGCCGTCTCCGATTGCCAAAGGCATGTCTTATTTAAAAACAAATGTAACCCTTACGCTGGATCCGAGCGACCACAGCGTATCCAAACTTGCCGCCAAAGGCTGCGATATGGGAATCCGGACGCTTTCCGAGGACCTGAAAACCTATGCACAGGCAGAACCGGAAGCCAAAGAGATTGCCGTAGCAATGATCGAAGCGGAGCGTGCGCTGGCAAAGCAGACCGAGCTGTTTATCTGAAAACAGAAACGGCGCAGCGTTTTTGTTTTACCCGGCAAAATTGCTGTCCCGTAATCAAAACAAAAAAATAATCTGTTCTTTTCAGCATGAAAAGCTTTGAACTCTGCTAATTAAAAAAGCGCCGGATGCGCTCTGCATCCGGCGCTTTTTTGCTATTTTTCGGCATTTTTTATCCTGCCTTTGCACACTTTCCTTTCCGGCAATGATCGGTGCGGCAATAAAGCGGGCACAAAAAGAAACCGACGCACCTGCCCGCTTCAGACTGCCGGAAAATTCGTTATACCGCAAGCGATATAAAAACATTTTCATATTTGGTTGATTTGTTTTTTCTGAAAAAATGGGCGCCGCTTTCATTGAAAAAACGCCGTCATTGCTTGCGCATGTTACAATCAGTCTCTCTCCTGCCTTTGTGCGCCGGCAATACCATTTCTATAGGCTATAACTTTCTTTTTTAAAGTCTCCGGCTTTTCGGCCGGTTCATCTGCAAACTGAAAACGGACCTTAAACGCTCGGTTCAGACTGTCTAAAAAGCCGTTATACCGCAACCGGGGACGATAAAAACAAAATACGATTCTTTTTCATAATTTTGTGTTTTTGCAGAAAATGGGCGCTGGATTCATCAAGAACCCAGCGCCATTGCTTGCTTTTTTGTCCTCTTGTGTTTTTTGCATCATGCTTCAGCCGCGCAAAACCGCGGTTTTAGCCAATTGTATAGTTCACATAGGTAGGAACAATCTCAATATATGTGTTTCCGGGGTTTATAACCAGTTTTTGTCCGTCTGCCGTGGTATAAACCGTCTGGGCGGAACGATCGGATTTTGACCAATGCACCTGCACCGCTTTGCCCTCCGACAGATAATATCCCGTGCCGCTGCCTACATTTTTCAAATCCTGCCGCGACGCATTGATCCCGTCGTTTAACGGAACGTTGGGAACGCTGTAAACCAGGATATTTTTTGCCGTCAGTGTCTGTTCGGACTGGGAAACATGCGGCTTCTGATTCACATACCGCTCGTAAAGCTTTGTTTCCGGATTATATTGAAAGGCAACCTTGTAAAAATCCGCATACGGAATGGTTAAAGACGCGGCGTCCTGTCCGACCGGCGTGCTGTTTTGTTTGTGATAGGTAAGCAGTTTTGTGTCGGTTGTGCGGCGATATCCTTTCTGATCCGAAAGTGCGGCAACCTTATCAAGACCGGTATATAAATTATGCCAGGAGCGGTCATAGGTATAATCCCGCCAGAAAATGGTTTCGGTCAGACCGTTGATATTATTGACGCCGCGGGATGTAATTTCCTGCGCGGCTTTGTTGCTCCAGCCGGCATGCACATAAATGGCGTCGTTTTCCAGGGCATAGTCAAGAAAATAATGCCTGGAAGAGCGAATAGGTCCGATTTTCTCCAGATCTGCGTCTTTAAACAGCGCCATAAAGCGTGTAGCACCGCCTTCTACCACAATTTCATATACCAGATAAGCGTTTTCCAGCCCGATTTGCGGACGTGCGCTTTCGTTATCATTATCAATCATAACCGCAATGGGTCTGAAATCGGTCTGCATTTTTTGATAAAACGCATCCTCCTGCGGGAGCTGCTGCTCGGGCGTCTGTGCAGGGGGATCCTGCACCTCCTGCGACTGTTTCCCGCAGCCGGGAAAAGAAAACAGCAGAAGAATTACCATCATAATTATTAAGCATTTTTTCATTGTATCTTCCATCCTTTTGTATGCGTCTTGGCATAAAAATCTATAAGCTATTAGAACATAGATACAAGCCGTAAATCGGCTTGTTTCAACGCCGTTTCAATAAACACATCTTTTCAAAAGCACGTTTTCGGGCTTTTGTTCGATATTGTGTTTATTATAACACGAACCTTTGCATAAGTCAAATCATATCCTTTTGAAAAAACTTTGCCTGCACGGCGAAAAAGCGATTGCTGCGCCGCCGCTTCCTGTTTGCATTTTCTTTCTCTGTATTTCGGCGTATTTCCATGTTAAAAAATAAAACCGGCCGGCGCTGTAAACGCCCGTCGGTTTTTGGTCTGTTCTGTTATGCATCCAGCAAAGTGCAAAGCGCGTCGGAGAATTCTACCGGACTTTCAATGGGCATGCCCTCAATCAGCAAGGCGGTATCATATAAAACAGACGCCAGCTTTTTGAGCTTTTCCTGATCGTTTGCATATAAATCCTTTATTTTCTCAAACATCTTGTGGTTTTCGTTGATTTCCAAAACGCGTTCTGCCTTTACTTTTTGGTCGTTCGGCATTGCATTTAACACCTTTTCCATCTCCAAAGACAAGGGACCTGCGCTGGACAGACAAACCGGATGGGATTTAAGTTTTGCAGAAGGTTTAACCTCCTTAACCTTTCCTTCGAGGGCTTTGGTGAGAAATTCGTACAGCTCTTTATTTTCCTCGCTTGCTGCGTCGCTGCTCTGCTCTGCGTCCGCGTCTGAAACGGATTTAAATTCTTTATCTTTATATTTCCCAAGGATTTTAGCGGCAAATTCATCCACATCCTCGGTAAAATACAGAATTTCGATTCCCTGCTCTTTTAAAAGTTCGGTCTGGGGCAGTCCGTCCGCCTTGTCCGCCGTTTGCGCGCAGGCGTAATAAATATATTTCTGGTCTTCCTTCATGTTGGCAACATACTCGTCGAGCGTCACGTACTTTTTCTCCTTAGAAGAAGTAAACAAAAGCAGATCCTGTAAAAATTCCTTGTCGGCGCCATAATGGTCATACACGCCGAACTTAATTTGTCTGCCGAAAGCTTTATAAAATTCAATATATTTCTCGCGGTCGTTTTTCAGCATTGCGGCAAGCTCGTTTTTAATTTTTTTCTTAATACTGCCCGCAATCACCTTCAGCTGACGGTCATGCTGCAGCATTTCTCTGGAGATATTTAAAGACAAATCTGCCGAATCCACCAATCCCTTGACAAATGCAAAATAATCGGGCAGCAGATCTGCGCATTTATTCATGATCATAACACCATTGGTATACAGCTGCAAACCTTTCTGGAACTCTTTGGTATAGTAGTCAAACGGCGGGCGTTTGGGGATATACAAAAGAGCCGTGTAGCTGACTACGCCGTCCGCACTGGTATGAATGGTGCAGAGCGGATCCTCGAAATCGAAAAATTTATCCTTGTAGAACTGATTATAATCGTCCGACGTCACTTCCGACTTGTTTTTACGCCAAATCGGGATCATGCTGTTTAAGGTTTCGGTTTCGGTATATTCTTCATACTCGTCCTCGGTTCCCTCTTTCAGCTTCTTTTTTACAACGTCCATTTTAATAGGATATTTGATATAATCGGAATATTTGCGGATCAGGCTCTTGATTTTATATTCCTCCAGGAAGCCGGAATAATCCTCATCCTGCGTATCCGGCTTGAGATAAAGCGTAATTTCGGTTCCGCAAGTTTCCTTTTCGGCAGGGGTTACGGTATAGCCGTCTGCGCCGCTCGACTCCCACTTATAGGCTTCTTCCGCTCCAAATTTCCGGCTGATCACAACCACACGTTCCGCAACCATAAACGCGGAATAAAAGCCGACGCCGAACTGACCGATGATGTCTACATTTTCTACCGTTTCGGTTTCATTTTTAAACGCAAAAGAACCGCTTTTGGCAATGGTTCCCAGGTTTTCCTCCAGCTCGGTTTTATCCATACCGATACCGGTATCCTCAATTTTTAAGGTGCGGGCTTCTTTATCTGGTGTAATGCGGATGAAGAAATTGTCGCGGTCGAAAGCCACGCTGTCATCTGATAAGGATAAGTAATAGTATTTGTCAATTGCGTCGCTTGCGTTTGAAATCAGCTCACGCAAAAAAATCTCTTTGTGTGTATAAATCG
The DNA here is from genome assembly GCA_944388555.1 of uncultured Clostridia bacterium. GTDB lineage: Bacteria > Bacillota > Clostridia > RGIG6154 > RGIG6154 > RGIG6154. Next base: position 38 of record CALXJH010000121.1, on the reverse strand, counting down.
CGTTAATCATCAAATCAAGCAACCGCTTAGACTCTGAT
>CALXJH010000120.1 GCA_944388555.1 uncultured Clostridia bacterium | reverse complement strand
AATTTTGTGCAGGATTCTTCCATTGCATATGGGGCGCATATTAACAAAGTTATTAACGATTTAGATTTGGATGGTGAAGATGAAAACAATCATTGATTTATTGCGCACAAATGATAATATTGCTTTGTTTACGCATGTAATGCCCGACGGAGATGCATTAGGTTCGTTATTCGGTTTAGCGCATGTTTTAAAAAATGCTGATAAAAAAGTAGATGTGTATGTTTCAGGACAGGTACCCAAACGCCTCCAATTTATGGCAGAAGACTATGCAGATTCTTATTATATAGCGCCGCAGGATAAAAAATATGACTTGTGTATTGCGGTGGATTGCGGAGACGAAAAAAGGCTCGGTGTGTATCAGGAAATGTTTTTTGCAGCAAAAGATACACTCAATATTGACCATCATATAAGCAATATTGGATTTGCCCGTTATAATTTGGTTAGACAACAGGCCTCATCTACCGGGGAAATCCTTTTTGAGCTTTTAAAACAAATGTGTGTGTGCTGGGACGCAATAACCGCGTCTTTGATATATGGTTCGATTGCTTCTGACACTGGTTGTTTTCGTTTTTCAAATACGACCGCATCTACCCATATATATGCTGCAGAACTAATGCAAAATGGTGCAAATTTTGTCAAGTATAATAAAAAATTATTTGATACGCATACCAAAACTGCTTTAAAAGCGCAGGCGTATGTGATAGAAAATATACAATATTATTATGATGGGAAAGTAGCAGCAGCCAGTATCAGCGATCAAACATTGCAGGAAATGGGAGCAAGTAAAGAAGATACAGAAGGTCTAATTGATGTTTTGAAGAAAATTGAAGGTGTAGAGGTGGCTTTGCTTTTGAAGCAGCAAGATGCTGAAACAAAGTTAAGCGTTCGGACCAGCGAATATGTGGATGCTTGCGCATTTACCGCACTTTTTGGTGGCGGAGGACATATTCGCGCGGCAGGGTGCACAATTTCTTTGCCGATAGAGCAAGCGAAGGAAAAAGTGATTAAGGCTTTGGAGGAATTTATTTGACGGGCATTGTAAACATAAATAAACCCATGGGTAAAAGTTCACACTACGTGGTAGCGGTTGTGCGTAGGATTACCGGTATTAAAAAAGTTGGACATACCGGAACGCTGGATCCGCTTGCAACAGGCGTGTTGCCCATTTGCATTGGAAGACAAGCAACGAAATTATCACAAATGATCATGGACGGCACAAAAGAATACATTGCTGAAGTACAGCTGGGTAAGGCGACGACTACACAGGATTCTGAAGGGGAAATTATAGAAGAAATGCCGGCAGCACATATTACGCAGGATCAAATATGTGATGTCTTAGAATTATTTAAAGGGGATATCCAGCAAGTCCCGCCTATGTATTCTGCTATAAAAGTAAACGGAGAAAAATTATATCATTTAGCAAGAAAAGGCATAGAAGTAGAACGAAAGCCCAGGACGATTCGAATCTACAATATTACGTTTATGCATATGGATACAGATGAAAAACGTTTTAAAATAAAGGTAGAATGTTCTAAGGGAACATACATTCGTACACTATGTGCGGATATAGGAAAGGCTTTGGGAACTTGTGCATATATGCATAGTTTGATTCGAAGCAGATGTGGGGCGTTTTTATTAGAAAATACAGTAACATTGGAAGATTTTGAAAATTTGTGGAACAAAGGGGAAGCAGAAAAAATTCTTATTTCACCTGAAGTATTTTTAAAGGAGACAGAGTAAAAATGAAAACACTTCTATTTCCGAAAGACACTGTGCCTTATACGCAGGCTTGTGTTGCTCTTGGAAATTTCGATGGTGTACATAAAGGACATCATGCCGTGATATCCAAATGTGCGGAATTGGCAAAAAAAATGAATACTGTCAGCGCAGTCTATACTTTTTTACAGCACCCGAAAACTGTTTTTTCAAATTTTAGTGAAGTGATTACCAATAACCATGCGAAAGAAAGTATTTTGGCGCAGACCATTCATCCGGATTTTTTGATATTTCAGCAAATTGATATGGAATTTTTAAAACAGTCGCCGGCTCAGTTTGTAAAAAAAATTTTAAAAGAACAGCTCAAAGCTAAAGCGGTTGTTGTCGGAAGCCACTATTCTTTTGGCAAAAATGGTCAGGGCGATGCTGCATTGCTGAAAACGCTTTGTAAGGAAGAGGATATTTATACCGAAATTGTTCCGCTTCTTTTTGATGGAAATACACTTTTGTCAAGTACAGCGATACGAGCGTATATCCATAGGGGAGAAATTGAAAAAGCGAACGAAATGTTAGGATATAAATTTTTTATTGAAGGTGAAGTTGTGCACGGAAATCATATCGGCACTACCATAGGATTTCCTACGATAAATATAAATCCGGACAAGCACCAGCTTTTACCCGCCTATGGTGTTTATGCTACAGAAACAGAAATACAGGGAAAGCAATATATAGGCGTTACAAATGTGGGTGTTAAACCTACTATAGGTTTGAATACACCGGTGGTAGAGACAAATCTGTTTGATGTATGTGAAGATTTTTATGGTGCACAAGCAAAAGTGCAGTTTATTACACAGCTTAGATCAGAACACCATTTTGCAAGTATCGAGGCACTGAAAAAGCAGATTGAACATGATTCAAAAACGGCTAAACAAGTGTTGGAATAATGTCGGTAACTTCAATGACTTCTTTATCTGTAACCGCAAAAGCACATCCTGCGGTAAATACCAGACGAAATCGAAGATTTTGAAATTGCGGCAATGCAGAAAGCTTCTTATGCAGCTCTTTTGCATTTGGCACATTGTCTAAAAATATATCGGGCAGCATAGCCTTACGGTTGTATGTTAAAAAGTCAACCGCGAGGCTTTTTTTAGTTTGTGGGGCATATTCGCACATAAAGATATATAGACCGCTTCTTGAAAGCGGGGCAGTGTACTCAGTCTTGTAAAGTTTTTGCCCTAAGTCCATATAGAACGTAAAGGGATCTTTTAAATTTAAATCCCGCAATGTGTGCGTAAATGCGCCTGAATTGTAGATTCGGTCAAATGCAATTTCCATTTTTTTCAAATCAATAATTTCATTTGGAGAAAGCGTATTTGTAGACAGCACTTCAAAAGGCGGAAAATCGGTTGTAATGATATTATAGTGTTTTGCATCTTGATACATAGCAGTATGCTTAAGAAGCTTTAAAAAACCAATTTGAAGCATTTGTGGCTGTAGTTCGTAGACAAAGTTAAAACCATCATGAAAGGTTTGCATGGTTTCGAAAGGCAATCCAACAATTAGATCCAGGTGTATATGAATACTTTTTGGAATTTTTTTGATTTTTTCGGCAGTTTTTTCCGGCTGATACGGACGGTGTATTGCGTGCATGGTTTCGATGTTAATGGTCTGGATCCCCATTTCAAATTGAAACCAATCCGGATTTTGCGCACAGAGAGTTATGAACGCATCTGTAAGTAGCTGAGGGGCAATTTCAAAATGAAAACGCGTTTCTATATTATTTTCTAAAATAAAAGAAACGATTTCACATGCGCGTTTATTGTTTTCATTAAATGTTCTGTCCACAAACTTTATGAGCGGCACTTTGTTTTGCATAAAGAATAATAGCCCGTTTTTCACATAATCCATTGGAAAAAATCTTGTTTTCCCTTCAGCGGAAGACAAGCAATAGCTGCAATGAAATAAACATCCTCTTGCAGTTTCAAAGTATAAAATTCGATTCCTGAGTTCATCTTGTAAATCAGATTGTGTGTATGGAAATATGAGATTTGAAAGGTCTGTTTTTTGAACTGGATTTCGTTTAATTACACCATTTTCTCTATAAACCAGATTCGGAACTTTAGAAGTCTCCACGCCATTTTTTAGCGCTAAAACGGCATCTTCTCCTTCTCCTGTTATGCAAGCGTACAGCCAAGAGCAGGTTTTTAAAAGTGTATCACAGTCATAGCCGGCTTCAGGGCCGCCAAGTATAATCTTCATGTCAGGACGTGCATTTTTAAGCATAGGGCATAGTTTTTTTATAAATTCAATGTTCCATATATAACTAGAGAAACAGAAATAATCCGCATTATATTCAGATAATTTCCTGTAAACAGAAAAAATATCATCGTTAATGCTGCATTCGAAAATAGGAAGGTCTGCATAGGCACGCATATAACGTATTGCAAGATTCGAATGTGTATATTTTGCGTTAATACCAATCAATAAAAGTGTGTACATGGTTCATCTCCATTTTATAATTTAATACTGATTTCTCCGGATTGCAATATATGTGTTTGATTCTCTGAACGAACAATTAGGTTTCCGTTTTCATTGACGTCAAGTGCTGTCCCGCTGAATTGAAAAGCGCCGTTTTTATAAACAGAAACAGTAACATTTCGTATCAGGTGCTTTCTGTATTCGGGGATTGGATCGATTGCATGGTCATAAAAATGAAGCAAACGCGTTGCTACAGTTTCGGCAAGCAAACTTTTGTCTGTACATGGAAGAATATCTGCAATTTCTACTAAGTTTTGAGGAAGATGTGTGTCCGCTGTGTTTATGCCGATTCCGCAAACGAATCCATTGATTTTTTCATTAAAGGTTTGTGCTTCGGTCAAAATGCCGCAGACTTTTTTTTGTTTGAAAAATAAATCGTTTACCCATTTGATGGAAAGATTTATGTTATAAAGCTCTAAAACAGATTGTTGAACAGCAACGGCGGCAGCACAGGTCAATGGATAGTGTATGTGTGTTGGTTTAAGTAGGACAGAAAGATACAGACCTCCATCAGAGCTGAAGCGTTTTGCGTTTCTTCCTCTGCCTTGACTCTGCTGGTCTGCCGTAATGAGTGTACCATGTAAAAAATCCCCGTTCGCAAGCAAGCGTTTTGCATAATTATTTGTAGAGTCAATGGTACGAAAGTGTATTTTTTGCATTTTCTTTCTCTCCGTTCGGTGTGTATGTTAATATTCTCTATTTTAACACAGATTTAACATTCTTACAATATATTATTAATATTTCT
>CALXJH010000119.1 GCA_944388555.1 uncultured Clostridia bacterium | reverse complement strand
ATCGGATATGGTCTATATGTTGTGACCTCCAACGATGGCAAAAAAGATAACGGATTGATTGTAAACACCATTTCTCAGGTTACCAATACGCCCAATCGAATTGCAGTTACAATCAATAAGGATAATTATTCGCATCACGTGATTAAACAAACGGGCATTATGAATGTGAACTGTTTATCCACCGACGCACCTTTCCGCATTTTTGAAATTTTTGGATTCCAAAGTGGAAGAACCGCAGATAAGTTTGAAGAGATTCAGCCATTGCGTTCAGATAATGGGCTTGCATTTTTACCGCGTTACATTAACTCCTTCTTTTCTCTTAAGGTTGAACAATACGTAGACTTAAACACCCACGGTATGTTTATCTGTGAAATCACAGAATCGCGTGTCATTTCTTCTGTTGAAACCATGACGTATACTTATTATCAAAAAAATGTAAAACCAAAACCGGAAACAGAAGGTAAAAAGGGCTTTGTATGCAAGATCTGCGGTTTTGTATATGAAGGAGATGTCTTGCCGGAAGATTATATTTGCCCGTTGTGTAAGCATGGTGCATCCGATTTTGAGCCAATTTCTTAACTAAAACACAAATAAAAAACACAGACAAAATTGTCTGTGTTTTTTTATTCTTAAGATTGCAGCGTTTTCCGGGTTTTTAATATAACCGTATATGCCATTTTCAGATCGCTGACCGCAAGCACAGCTTTCTCCATAGGACAAAAATCTGTTCCTGCGCGGTTTATAATATGCTCTGTCGTTTCATCATAACAGACGGAAATACCATTGCTTTGCAAAACCAAAAGCGCCGGTTGACTGATTACTCTTGCATAGATAGAACGCACACCTGCAATGACAAAAAGAAATGCTGCTGCCTTGCCGACGACCTTATCTGCTGCCGAATATCCATTCAGATCTATTTTTTGATCCAAATATGCGAGCATAGGATCAACGCCGCGCAATGTGCTTTTTAGTATAGTCCCCTCTTTGCACAAGACTAATGTTTGTCCGCTTTCGTCCAGAATTTGTTTTGCTCTTTCTACATCTGTCATGACATTTTCTCCAGTTTTTTAATCACAGGAGGCAAAACCAACAGTTGCAGCAAAATGCCGGGCACACCCTGTACAAATAAATTTAATGTTGCGCTCAGCATCTGCGTATTTGTACGCGCAATAACAACCATTGCCAATATGACTAAAAACCGGCTCAGTCGGCCCGCAGCTTGTGCGCATAATACTTTTGTCCACACCGGCATTTTTGCTTTAGAAAGCGCCCCGGAAGTTGCCCCGAATACTGCCAGCTCTATTGTCATGTATAAAAGCATAGAAGCATCCGGCATACCTGTCAGCAGCATACTAACTGCAGGACTTAAAAGACCGCACATTAATCCGGCAACGCTTCCTGAAAACAAACCGACAAATACGACCGGTAAATACATGGGCAATAAAATGGTTCCCAAACGATTTCCTACACCTGCTGCCAATCCGATCAAATGAAAAAACTGCGGCAGCAATATGCACAAAATGATTCCTAAAAAAGCAACTGTTGCTTTTGAAGATATACTATCTCGTTTTAAAACAATCCAGCTGAACATCTATTAAATTCCTCCTTTATAATTTTATACATCAAATACCGCTGCCACTTCTTTTAAAAGCTTGCGTACCGGCAAATGCTGCGGACAAATTTCTTCGCATTTCCCGCACTGTATACAATCTGAAGCTTTACTGCCGTCCTTTGTAAAAATATTTCTGTACTGATTTTCTATATTCCAGCTTGGAAAAGCCATCTTGGTATTCATGCAATGAAACAAGTCCGGAATGCGAATTTGTTTTGGACACCCTTCGGTGCAATATCTGCAAGCGGTACAGGAAATCATGTTCTGCGCCTTTATAATTTCACAAACCTTTGCTATTGCGGCAAGTTCACGTTCGGAAAGCGGTTTAAAGTCGTTTAATATATTTATATTATCTAATGCTTGCTCCATATTGCTCATGCCCGACAACACCATCATAACACCTTCAAAACCTGCAGCAAAACGTATCGCATAGCTTGCAGGAGATCCACCTCCCTGTAATGTATCAAAAACAGCCGCCGCCTCGGGACATAGCGCCGCAAGCTTCCCTCCTTTAACAGGTTCCATAATAATCACTGGTTTCCCAAACTTACGGCAAACCTCGTAACAAAGCCTGCTTTGCACGCCTGCATCCTCATAGTCCAAATAATTGAACTGAATTTGTACCACTTCGATTTGTGGATATTCCGTTAAAATCTCTTCTAATACTTGTGCTGTGTCATGAAAAGAAATACCTAAATGCCGGATTTTGCCCTGCTTTTTTAGCTCTATTGCCGTTTCATATGCACGGCAGCGTTTATATTTTTCAAACAGTGCCTTATTTTGCGAATGCATCAGATAAAAATCAAAATATGTAACGCCGCAGGCAAGCAGCTGCTTTTCAAAAAACGGCAAAATATCCTCTTCCTTATCAAAATACGGGCCCGACAATTTATCTGTAAGAATATATTGATCTCTCGGATAGCGGCTGGTTAAGCATCTTTTTAAGGCATTTTCGCTTCTGCCATCCATATACATATGCGCAGTATCAAAATAATTAAATCCATTTTCCAAAAAAACGTCTATCATTTTTGAAAAAGCATCGTAATCAATCTCTTCTCCCTTCAAAGGCAGCCGCATACAGCCAAACCCTAATTTCTTTTTTACTTCTGGAAAAACATTTTCCATATTTTCATCCCCCTTTGTTCCAATTTTATAAATCAAAAAGACTATGCCTAAACATAGTCTTTTAAATGTATGATCTGAAATCAATCGCCAAAAGAAACGCCCATTGCTTTCGCAACTGTAACCAACTCGCCGTCTGGTTCTACATTCTTTGTTTTCTGCCCAATAACATCTTCTAAAGATACATATTTTATTTCATTTCCCTGCAAAACAACCATGTTACCAAACTTGCCCTGCATCGCATATTCTACTGCCGCATAACCATATCTGGTAGACAATACACGGTCATGTGCTGTCGGGGATCCGCCTCTTTGTACATGACCAAGCACAGTAGCTCTGGCTTCTGAGCCGACAAGACTTTCCAACTCATCTGCAATCACAGCACCAACACCGCCCAAACGGATTGGATCCGGACTATCTTCGCGCACCTTCAAAATTACCTGTTTTCCATCTACAGATTTTGCGCCCTCAGCAACTGCAACAATTGAAAATGTTTTTCCTTTTTTCTTATCATCTATAATTTTTTGTGCAACTTTCTGAATATCATAAGGAATTTCGGGAATCAAAATTACATCAGCAGCCCCTGCAATACCAGCATGAAGCGTAAGCCAGCCGGCACCTCTGCCCATAATTTCTACCACCATGATTCTATGATGGCTCATACCTGTTGTACGTACACGATCTAATCCATCTGTTGCAACAGTAATTGCAGTATCAAAACCAAACGTAAAATCGGTGCAGGCAAGGTCGTTGTCTATGGTTTTTGGAATACCCATTACTTTTACGCCTTTACGTGCAAAATCACGACCGGATGTGAGTGTTCCGTCACCGCCTAAGATAAACAGCGCATCAATACCGGCATCTTTTAAATTCTGTACCGCTATGTCCGAAACATCATGGTATTGAATATTTCCGTTTTCGTCTTTTACAATTTCGTCATTTTCATCACGTACCGGATAAATAAACAAATTATCTTTATTAGAGCTATGTAAAATTGTTCCTCCTACACCAATGATTTCCTGCACCTTGTCCAGCGTAAGCGGAACAAAACTTTTATGATATAAGCCATGGTATCCGTTTTCAATACCGATAACTTCCAATCCATATTTTTCAATTGCCGTTTTTACAACTGCGCGAATAACAGGATTTAATCCGGGGCAATCACCGCCTCCGGTCAATATGGCAATTTTTTTAATATCACTCATAATACGAACCTCCAAGAATATTTGTACCTCTATAGTTTACAATATTTTTCATAAAATATCAAGTTTTTTTTGTATTTTTTTTATTTTTTTTTATAAAATAAGAAGTGTTCCAACGAAACAGAACATTTTTTCACATTCCATTCCTGAACGCAAAATACAGAAAGGATGAAACCATTATGAAAATTAAATGTGGATTTATTGTAGTTGCTGCAGGCGTACTGACTATGCTCAGCGGTTTGGCACTGAAAGAGCCCTGTGAGAAATGCGGCTGCGGTCTTTTCGGTTTTGGACTTGCCCATGTTTTCTTAGGCGCACTTTCTTTGCTGAAAAGTGAAAAAGGGATTCCGGATAAAATTTCCATCCCTATGAGCAATGTCGAAATTGATATGAACTAAACACTAAAAACGCCGTACGCAATTTGCTGTACGGCGTTTTTAGTGTTCCTCTTATTTATTGAAATAATAAGCAACCCATTTGTTTAAAATCTTCAATTTTTTGCAGCAAAAGCTCTTCTGATACCCGGAACTCCTTTCCGAGGCAGGTAATACACAAAAACTTTTGCGCCCC
>CALXJH010000118.1 GCA_944388555.1 uncultured Clostridia bacterium | reverse complement strand
TACTTGCCGTAATTATTGTAAAATTTCTATCCGTATTTATGTATAAACGAAGCATTGTCACAGCGATTACCTTGACAGCTTGTATAACGTTTGTGTTTGAGTTTTTCCAGTTCTGGATGTTTATATTGCTAAAAGGAGAAGGAAATGTTTCTTTCGCATTGACTAAGCTGATTTTTCCGCAAGTCTTTATCAATATGGGATGCGCCGTTGTCCTCTATGGTCTTTTTAAATTTATGTGGAAAAAAATGCATGTGGAACGAGAAAGGTGGTAAGACGAGTGTATAATAAAAATTATACTGGCAGAGCTTACGTAATTGCATTTATAGTGTTTGTTTTATTTATGCTCTGTATTGTTCAGCTTTTCCGCCTTCAAATTATAAACGGTGAAGAATACCGAAAAATCTCCGAAGAAAAATTATATGTATCTATGACAGTAAAAGCACCGCGCGGAGAAATCCTTGATCGTTATGGATCTGTTTTAGTAGGCAATCGTACAGGTTTTTCTGTCCAAATTCGTGATGATAACATGGAAAGCAAACAATTTGCGGATATGATAAAAGAGCTAATTGTACTCTTGGAAAAAGAGAATATAGAAATACAAGATACATTGCCTGTTACATCTAAACTTCCATTATCTTTTACTTTTTCAAACACCGATTCAAAAAGTGCAAAAGAAAACGAAGCAGCGTGGAAAGAAGAATATAATCTTCCAGCAGACGCATCGGCGTCTCAAGTGGTAGAATATTTTGTGGAGAAATACGACATTGACACGAACTTAGATATTCTTTTACAAAGAAAAGTTGTTGGTACTATTTTCGATATGAAAAGCAGAGGGTTTTCTATCAGCAATCCATATACCATCGCAACGGATGTACCCAATAATGTAGTTGCAGTTGTAAAAGAAAATAATTTGAGTTTTCCGTCAGTCGAGATTGTGGAAGAATCGGTACGATCCTATCCAAACGCACAAATGGCCGCGCATATTTTGGGTACGGTAGGTGTCATTTATCGTGAAGAATATGAGCAGTTGAAATATAAAAATTACTCGATGGATGCAATTATTGGCAAGCAGGGTATTGAATATACGTATGAAGACTATTTGCGCGGTTCAGACGGTATTAAAGGAATTGCGCGCAGCGACAATACAGATGATATTGTAAAATCTATCCCTGCGAAACCGGGAAATCAGGTTCTCCTAACGCTTGATACGGCATTACAAAAAACAATGGAAGATAAATTGGCTGAAACAGTAACATCCATACAGGCATCTTCTGCGACAGATTGCAATGCTGGTGCAGCCGTATGCATTGATGTTGATACAGGTGAAATTTTAGCCATTACCTCTTATCCAAGTTATAATCCATCAGAATACAACAAGAATTACAACAAGCTTTTAGAAAATCCCGCAAAACCTCTTTGGAACAGGGCATTGGCAGGAACTTATGAACCAGGCTCAACCTTTAAGATGCTGACAGCAATTGCAGCTCTTGAAGAAGGTGTCATTACACCTGAGGAGACAATTTTAGATGAAGGCGTATATAAGTATTACGAAGATTACCAGCCAACATGTCTGGAATGGAAATACGGAAAAACGCATGGATATGTGAACACAGAATTAGCGCTTCAAGAATCCTGTAACTATTATTTTTATGAGGTAGGGCGCAGATTAGGCATAGATAAAATTGTTTTATATGCTGAAAAATTCGGATTGGGACAGGTTACGGGAATAGAAACTGGCGGAGAAGCGGAAGGGATTATTGCTTCGCCTGAAAACAAAGAAAAACGCGGCGAAACCTGGTATGACGGAGACACGCTTCAAGCGGCAATCGGTCAATCGGATAATCTGTTTACCCCTATTCAGCTTGTAAATTATGTGGCAACGATCGCAAACGGAGGAACAAGATATAAACCGCATCTTTTAAAAGCAATAAAAGATGCACAAACGGGTGTAATTATTCAAGAAGGTGTCCCGGAAGTTGTAGAGCAGATAGATATATCTGATTCAACCTTAATTGCTGTTAAAAACGGCATGAAAAAAGTAACAGAAGAGGGAACTGCAAAATCCGTATTTGAAGATTTTGAAATTCCTGTTGGGGGTAAAACAGGAACAGCTGAAGTGCCAAACGGTTCAAGTAACGGTATATTTGTTGCTTTTGCTCCGTTTGATAACCCTGAAATAGCTGTTGCCATTGTTTTAGAGCACGGCGGGCATGGTTCCGCAGCAGCACCCGTTGCCAGAGCTGTTTTTGAAACTTATTTTGAAAATAAAATTATTGAAGATGCATATCTGCGGCATGTACTGTTACAATAAAGGGGGAGCTTTGTTTGGGGAAAATTATATGCTTTGTATCGGGGAAAGGGGGCGTTGGCAAAACAACCTCTGTTGCAAATGTCGGCGTCGCTCTTGCACTTTTAGGAAATGAAACATTGGTTATAGATGCGGATTTGGGGTTGCGTAATTTAGATTTGGCATTGGGACTACAAGATGCCGTCGTTTACGACCTCTTAGATGTATCTTCTGGCGTTTGCACAACCGCGGAAGCAATGATTCATTCGGATAAATATCCAAATCTATGGTTCATGCCTGCGTCACAGTTTAAAGAGCAAACAACAATAACAGCAGAAGAAATGCAGCTAGTTGCTGATTTGGTCAGGGACACGTATGATTTTATTTTAATAGATTGTCCGGCTGGCTTAAATGAGACTGTATCTTCTGTAGGCGCAGTATCTGACATGGGAATCATTGTTGTTCAACCTGAGCCATTTTCTTTACGTGACGGAGATCGTGCAGCAGAATTTATAGCAAAAGCTGGTATACAAGATATTCGTCTCTTGGTAAACAGATATAAAAAAGAATTGGTCCAAACTGGAAAAATGTTAAATATTCTGCAAGTTATTGAAAAAATGGCTATACAAATTATTGGCGCAATTCCAGATGATGACGAGGTATTATTATCCGGCATTCAAGGTGAGCCTTTGGTTATAAATCAAAACGCAGCTGTGTCAAAATATTATTTGGATACAGCTGAACGTATACTGGGAAAACAAATCCCACTGACTGAAATTCAACCCAAAAAAAGCTTCTTCAAAAAAATGTTTGGGAAATAAGTAGGATGTGATGTAAAGTTTATGATAAATACAGTTCTTATGGACTTAGACGATACAATTCTGGATTTCCACGCTTCCGAAGCAACTGCGATATCTAATACATTGCAGCAGTTAGATATTGAACCTACGAGTGAAAGAGTACATTTATATAGCGATATCAACGATATGCATTGGAAGCTGCTTGAAAAAGGCGTATTAACCAGAGAAGAGGTTCTGACAGACCGATTTGACGCTTTTTTTAAAAGAATTGGTGTAGAGCGGTCCGTTCCGCAGGCCAGAGCTTTATATGAAAAAATGTTAAGTCAGAGCTACATATTGATAGCCGGCGCAAAAAAACTACTCGAGAACCTTTCTGCTTGTTATGATTTGTATATTGTTTCAAACGGAACGGCGTGGATACAAAACAGCCGTATTGAAGGCGCAGACATCAAGCGATATTTTAAAGATATATTTATTTCGCAGAACATTGGAGCAAATAAACCGAGCGTACAATTTTTTAAATTTTGTTTTTCACAAATACCGCATTTTGAAAATTCGAAAACCGTTATTATTGGTGACAGTTTGTCCTCTGATATCTCCGGCGGTATAGCAGCAGGTATTCATACATTGTGGTTTAATCCGCATAAGAATCCAACGCGAGATGGAATCTCTCCAGAATATGTAACAGATAAGCTTGAAAAAATACCGGCAATTCTTCTGAAAATTTAACGTTATTTCAACTCATATTTTTCTCTTTTTGTTCATACTTATTATTAGAAACGGAGGGACAAATATGAGAAATAGAAATGTTCGGCAAAAATCTAAAAACACACGATATTCATCAGATCACAATTTCATTGTCAAAACAACAATTCAAAGCATAACAGCGTTAATTATTTTTTTGTTTGTCTGGGGAATGTCCGTCAGCAATAACCCCACAATTACCGAAATTTGTAACAAAATTCGCCACTATTTGACTTATACATATGATGTACAGTCTGTGTTTAACACATTATATAATGTACCGGAGGGTAATGATGATACGCATTAACCCTCTTTTTTTTATCATGATCATCTTTGTTATTTTATCCGGATTAGTTTATGAATTTATGATTGTATTTGCGATTGCTTTTGTGCACGAGATGGGGCATGCACTTTGCGCGTCAGTATTAGGATATAAAATAATAAAAATTTCTTTTCAGCCATGGGGTGTGTGTATGACAACCGAGGCTTTCCGCTCCGCAAAACACGCCTGGTTGATAGCAGCATCCGGACCGGCTGTAAATGTATTATTGCTTTTAGCGGGCTTTTTGATTCCTTCTGAATTATTTTTGATTGCAAATATTTTCATGCTTATCATCAACCTGCTTCCGGTATATCCACTGGACGGAGGCAGAATTATGCTTGCTTTCCTTGAAACGGAACTGGATCAAAAAAAAGCAAAGCTAATTATCCGCATCGTATCAGGTATAACAACCATTTTACTGTTCTTTGCGGGAGGTGTTCTCTTATATAAAACGAAAATCAATTTTTCCGTTTTGCTTGCAGCTCTCTTTATTGCTTTGACTACTGATGGTAAATCGGAAGAAAAAATTCAGATTTATCAAACCTTTTGCAAGACAAAACATTATTGTGTTCAATCGAGCGAACCGCTTAAAAACATATTGAAAATCAAAAATAAGCACGATTTCATCATATTGGATGTTGTAAATGAGCGGTTTGAATATATCGGCAGCTTAACAATGTGCGAAGTTATGGAAAGCATTGCAAAAAACGGATATGAAATTAAAATTGACGAAATTTTGCGAAAACAATTGCTTTATTAAAGGTTTTGTAGTAAAATAAATAGTATAAAAACAAAACCGGAGGTACAAATGAGAATCGAAGATATAGAAAAGTTTTTGCTGGAAGTACAAAAGCCTGCAAGATATATCGGGGGAGAAATGGGTAGTGTTGTCAAGCCCTTTGATGATACTCCATGTAAGGTTGCCTTTTGTTTTCCGGATACTTATGAAATTGGCATGTCTCACCTTGGAATGAAGATATTATACCATATGATCAATACGCGTAAAGATAGTTTGTGTGAACGAGTCTTTGCACCGTGGATTGACATGGAAGAGAAAATGCGTGAAAATAATATTCCACTGTTTTCTCTTGAAAATAAACGAGCAGTTTCTGAATTTGACTTGATTGGTTTTACCCTTCAATATGAAATGTGTTATACAAATATTTTAAATATGCTCGATTTAGCGTCAGTGCCTCTTCTGGCAAAAGATAGAACCGATGGTCCCTTTGTATGTGTTGGAGGTCCATGTTCATATAATGCAGAACCCTTGGCAGATTTCATTGACTTTGTCATGCTGGGCGAGGGAGAAGAAATTTTTAACGAAGTGATTGATGCTTTCATATCCTGGAAGTCATCCGGCAAAAAGCGCGAAGACTTTTTACAGCAAATTGCTAAAATTCCAGGAATATACGTACCAAAGTATTATGACGTAGAATATTATAATGACGGAACCATTCAATCTATCCAAAAAAACACAGAAAACGCAGCTGATCGTCCTCAAAAACGGATTATAAAAGATATGTCCAGTGTTTTTTATCCGGAAACCATGATTGTCCCTTTTACTGAGATTGTTCACGATCGGATTATGCTTGAAATTTTCAGAGGTTGTACAAGGGGCTGCCGCTTTTGCCAAGCGGGTATTATTTACAGACCGGTCCGCGAAAAATCTGTTGACCGGATTTGCGCATTGGCTGAAAAACTAATTAAAAATACCGGATATGACGAGATTTCACTTTCATCGCTAAGCACAAGCGATTACTCAAAGCTGGAGGAAATGACTGCACGATTGTTAGAAATCACACAAAATAAAAAAGTGAGCCTTTCTTTGCCCTCCCTTCGTGTAGATAACTTTTCCATGGATTTAATGAAAAAGGTACAAGCTGTGCGAAAAACCGGTCTTACGTTTGCCCCTGAAGCCGGAACACAGCGCTTGCGCGATGTAATAAACAAAGGCATAACTGAAGAGGATCTCATGCATTCTATGAATCTCGCTTTTTCAAACGGCTGGAATAGTGTTAAACTTTATTTCATGATTGGACTTCCTTGTGAAACTTTAGAGGATGTTTTAGGTATTGCCGAGCTTGCTGACAAAGTGGTGGATTGCTATTACGATTCTGTACCTAAAGGCAAAAACAGGGGCGTGCGCGTTACGGTATCTACTTCTACTTTTGTGCCCAAGCCGTTTACCCCTTTCCAATGGGATCCACAAGATGAAATAGATTCGATTGTAAGTAAACAACGTGCTTTAAAAGAGAAAATTTCGCGCCGGCAAATAACCTATAACTGGCATGAAAGTAAAGTTTCTTTTTTAGAGGCTGTATTTGCCCGCGGCGATAGACGCCTTGGCAAAGTTTTGCTTAAAGCGCATGAAATGGGCTGTAAATTTGATGGTTGGAATGAAACTTTTGACTTTGATCGCTGGATGCACGTTTTCGAGGTAACTGGCATTGATCCCCATTTTTATGCGAATCGAAAACGTGCATTTTCTGAAATATTGCCATGGTCACATATTGATGTAGGTGTATCGGATGCTTTTTTAATAAGAGAGCGCGAAAAAGCAGAAAATGCACAAACAACACCGGACTGCCGAAATGGCTGTACAGGCTGCGGCGCAACGGTTTTAGGAGGTGGAGCTTGTGTTTAAATATCGTCTGACCTTTTCTAAAACAGGTTACGCAAAATATGTTTCGCATTTGGATTTGATGCGCATGTTTCAACGTGCCTTTAAACGTGCAGAATTGCCGATAGCCTATTCAAACGGATTTAACCCGCATCAAAAAATTTCCATCGCATTCCCGCTACCGCTGGGTGTCACCGGTACTAAAGAATATATGGACGTTGAATTAACAGAATCTTTGCTTTTCTCAGAGCTGATTGAACGCTTAAATAACGCATTACCAACAGACATCCGCATCTTGGATGCCCATATTCCTGAAATAAAAACCAGCCAAATCAAATGGGCCGCATATTCTGTGGATTTAGAGCTTAAGCACCCAATTTCTAATCTTGCACAAAAAATACAAAATGTTTTAGAACAGCCGACACTTATTGTTGATAAAAAGACAAAGAAAGGTGTTGCAGAAACCGATATTCGGCCTATGATCCACACCGTGCAAATTCACCAAAAGTCAGATATAGAAGTAAAACTTAACCTGCTTCTTTCTTGCGCAGATGGATCAAATTTAAAAGCCTCTACCTTGATAGATGCACTAAAAAAATATCTGGATGGATTTGAAACAGATCGAATAAATATCAACAGAGATGGGCTTTTTTTAGAAAATCAAACAGAAATTTTCTGAAAAACCTTTACAAATACGTAAAAATAGAGTAAAATATTATGAAAAACATTTTAAGCGGAGGGAAGTATTGTGTATAAAAAAGTGCCGACAAGTTTGAACTTTGAAGAAAGAGAACACGATATTATTAAATTCTGGGAAGACAAAAAGGTATTTGAAAGAAGTACACGTCCAGAGGGCGCACCGGTATTTACTTTTTATGACGGTCCCCCGACAGCAAACGGTAAACCGCATATCGGACATATCTTAACACGTGTCATGAAAGATATTGTACCGCGCTATAAAACTATGAAAGGATACCGTGTTTTAAGAAAGGCCGGTTGGGATACACATGGACTTCCTGTTGAGCTGGAAGTTGAAAAACTTCTGGGAATCGACGGAAAACCGCAGATTGAAAAATACGGTGTAGAACCATTTGTTGAAGAATGTAAAAAAAGTGTTTGGAAATATGAAAGCTTATGGAAAGAAATGAGCAATCGTGTTGGCTTTTGGGCGGACATGGAAAATCCATATGTTACTTATCATAATGAGTATATCGAGTCTGTTTGGTGGGCGTTAAAACAAATTTGGGATAAGGATTTATTATATAAAGGTTATAAAATTGTTCCTTATTGCCCAAGATGCGGAACAGCGCTTTCCAGCCATGAAGTAGCACAAGGTTACAAGGATGTCGAGGAAACCTCTGTGTTCGTGCGTTTCAAGGTGAAGGATCAGGATATGTTTTTAATGGCATGGACAACCACGCCTTGGACACTGCCTTCCAATGTGGCTTTGGCTGTAAATCCTTCTGAAACTTATGCAAAAGTGCGTTGGAATGGCGATATTTATATTATGGCAAAAGTTTTAATACCGTCTGTTCTTGGAGATGATACTGAAATTTTAGAAGAAATGTCCGGAACGGATTTAAAAGGTTTAGAATATGAGCCATTATTTCCTTATACAAAACCAGATAAAAAATGTTATTTCGTGATCGCTGACGACTATGTTACAACAACGGACGGCTGCGGAATCGTACACATTGCTCCCGCTTTCGGTGAGGATGACGCTCGCGTGGGCAGAGATAATAATCTGCCTTTTGTTCAGCTTGTAAATACAGAAGGAAAATTTGTTCCTGGTACAGGCGCTTACGAGGGCATGTTTGTAAAAGATGCCGATCCTTTAATTATTGAAGATTTAGATAAGCGGCACCTTTTGTTTAAAGCAGTTAAATTCACACATTCCTATCCTTTCTGCTGGAGATGCGATACACCATTGCTATACTATGCACGCGAATCATGGTTTATTAAAATGACCGCCGTGCGTGATGCATTACTTAAAAACAACCAGACAGTAAACTGGATGCCGGATAATATTAAAAACGGACGGTTTGGAAACTTCTTAGAAAATGTTATTGACTGGGGACTGTCCAGAGAACGTTACTGGGGAACGCCGCTTCCTATTTGGGAATGCAGCTGCGGCTACCGTCATGCGATCGGCAGTATAGAAGAATTAAAATCGATGAGTGATGATTGCCCTGAAAATATTGAACTGCACAAACCTTATATTGACGCTGTACATTTAAACTGCCCGAAGTGCGGGGAGAAAATGAAGCGTGTTTCAGAAGTAATTGATTGCTGGTTTGATTCCGGATCCATGCCGTTTGCACAGTGGCACTATCCATTTGAGAATAAGGAAATTTTTGAACAAAATTTTCCTGCAGATTTCATCTCAGAAGCCATTGATCAAACGCGCGGCTGGTTCTATACGCTTATGGCAATTTCCACGCTTTTATTTGATCAGTCACCTTATAAAAATGTAATTGTTTTAGGTCATGTTCAAGACAAAGACGGACAAAAAATGAGCAAGCATAAAGGAAATGTTGTGGATCCCTGGACTGTTTTAAACAATCAGGGTGCAGACGCTGTTCGCTGGTATTTTTACACCTCAAGCTCACCTTGGCTTCCCAATCGTTTCTATGAGGATGCTGTAAGTGAGGGACAGCGTAAGTTTATGGGAACGCTTTGGAATACCTATGCTTTCTATATTCTATATGCTGATATTGATGGATTTAATCCTACACAATATACGTTAGATTACGAAAAACTTTCTGTTATGGATAAATGGGTTCTTTCTAAACTTCACTCATTGATTCAAAAAGTAGATACCGACCTTGAAAACTATCGCATAACAGAGTCTGCCCGTTCTATACAGGAATTTACAGACGAGCTGTCCAACTGGTATGTACGCCGCTGCCGTGAACGTTTCTGGCAAAAAGATATGCCGCAGGATAAAATTAACGCTTTTATGACGCTGTACACAGTTTTATTTGAACTTTGCAAACTTTCAGCACCGTATGTACCTTTTATAACTGAAGAGATATATCAAAACTTAGTGCGTACCAACGATTCTGATGCGCCGGAAAGCATTCATTTCTGTAACTTTCCTGTATATAAAGCAGAATACGTTGATAAAAAATTAGAAGATAATATGGAGCTTGTTTTAAAACTGGTTGTTGCCGGCCGTGCCGCGCGCAATACTGCAAACGCCAAAAACAGACAGCCCTTATCAAAGATGTATGCAAAAGCGCCAACCACTCTTGATTCCGATTACTACGAAATCGTCTTGGAGGAACTGAATGTAAAAGAACTTGAATTTGTTGAGGATGTTTCTAAATTTGTTGCCTATAAATTCAAGCCGCAGCTGCGCACTTTAGGGCCTCGTTATGGTAAAATACTAAATAAAATCAGCACGTATCTTGCAGAATGCGATACAGCAGATGCAATGCGTATCCTAAATGCAGGTGCACCGTTTGAATTTGATATTGACGGCACAAACGTTTCTCTTACATTAGATGACTTACTTATAGAAACGGTTCAAAAAGAAGGTTTATATTCCGAAAGCA
>CALXJH010000117.1 GCA_944388555.1 uncultured Clostridia bacterium | reverse complement strand
TATATTTACCGAAGAAAAAGAATGCAGCTGCTGCTGTGAAGATTGCAGCAAGAAGCAAAAAGAAGAAATGTAAACACAAAAAGCCCGCTCTTTATCGAGCGGGCTTTTAAAATAGAATTGGAGCTGGTAATGGGACTCGAACCCGCGGCCTGCTCATTACGAATGAGCTGCTCTACCAACTGAGCTATACCAGCAAACGAAAAAGGTTAATCAAGGATTAACCTTTTTTATTTTTGAATGCATTAAACTGCACGGTTTACCTTGCCGGAGCGAAGACATCTGGTACAAGCGTGAATCGTTTTTGGAGTTCCGTTCACGATTGCCTTAACCTTTCTAACATTTGGCTTCCATGTTCTGTTGGTTCTTCTGTGGGAGTGGGACACAGCTATACCGAACACAACACCTTTGCCGCAAATATCGCACTTTGCCATGTATGTTACACCTCCTTGTAATTCATCACACATCATGTACAATCTATTGTAACAGAAAACAACGTAAAATGCAAGTTTTTTTTAAAAAATTTTTTAAAAAAATATTTATTTAAAGGATTTACAGCATTTTCAATAAAAAAACTTTACAAAAACACCAAAAATGTTATATAATATTAAATAGATGTGATATAAATGCTTTTAAGCAAACGAAGGGTAGGACGGGAGGAAAAAAATGGATCCGAATAGTATTGTTTATGAAACACCGCTTAGCAAGATTGTAGAGCGGTTTAAGCTGGAAGTAATCTGCTGCGGTGATGCAATCCCTGATATTCAGATTAGTAATATGGATGTAAACAGACCTGCTTTGCCGATTACCGGTTTTTTTGATTACTTTGAGGCACAGCGTATTCAGATTTTTGGAAAAGTGGAATACACCTACTTTTCACAGTTGGACGATAAGAAAAAAGTGAAAGCAATGGATATGCTTTTTTCCAAGAAAATTCCAGCTTTGATTATAACACGGGATTTAGAAGTGTTTCCGCAGATTCTGGAGGCTGCGCAGCGGTATCATATACCAGTTTTGCGTACATTTGAGTCTACTTCAAGGTTTATGAGCGCGCTCATCAGTTTTTTGAATGTAGAACTGGGACCGCGTGTAACGCGGCATGGCGTTTTGGTCGAAGTATACGGCGAAGGCGTTTTGATTTTGGGTGAAAGCGGCGTTGGGAAAAGTGAAACGGCGATTGAGCTTGTGAAAAGAGGACATCGGCTGGTGGCAGACGACGCCGTTGATATAAAAAAAGTTTCCGCCATATCTTTGGTAGGAACCGCGCCTGAAATTATCCGGCATTTTATAGAGCTGCGGGGTATCGGTATTATTGATGTGAAGAAAATTTTTGGTATGGGTGCCGTTAAAGATTCAGAGAAAATAGATTTGATTATCAATATCGAACAGTGGAACCAAAACAAAAAATATGACCGCTTGGGTTTGAATACGGAATACACCGAGATAATGGGAATTAAGGTACCATCTATCACCATTCCGGTAAAACCTGGAAGAAATTTGGCTGTCATTGTGGAAGTTGCGGCTATGAATAACCGCCAGAAACGTATGGGATACAATGCAGCGGAAGAATTGAATGAGCGTATCACAAAAAGCATGGAGAATGCGGCAGGCAATCATCAATAGTATAAGTTAAAACCATATTTTTATAAACAAACATAAAAGAGGAGAGAGAAAAATGATTTATATTGGAATTGATTTAGGCGGAACGAATATTGCAGCAGGTATTGTGGATGAAAACGGAACATTGGTTGCAAAAAAAAGTGTTCCGACCGGTGCAGAACGTACCGCGGAAGCAGTCATTAAGGACATGGCACAGGTTGCAATGGATGTTGTGAAAGAAAACGGATATACTATGGACGATGTAGTTTCTATTGGTATAGGAAGCCCGGGGTCGGTAGACAAGGAAAAAGGAGAGCTTATTTATGCGAATAACCTGCCGTTTTCTCATACACCTATGCGGGCAGAAATGCAAAAATATATTCAAAAACCGATTTATATTGACAACGATGCGAACTGTGCGGCTTGGGGCGAGGCAGTAGCAGGCGGTGCAAAAGGCGTTCAGGATTTTGTTGCGATTACGCTTGGGACCGGTGTTGGCGGCGGTATCGTAATCAACGGAAAGCTTTACAGCGGATTTAATTTTACCGGCGGAGAATTAGGACATATGGTTATCCATACCGACGGAGAGCCTTGTTCCTGCGGCAGAAAAGGGTGCTGGGAGGCTTACGCTTCTGCAACAGCGCTTATTCGACAGACCAAGCAGGCTGCAGAGGAAAATAAAGATTCTAAATTATGGGATTTTTATAAAAAAGACGGCAAGTTCAGCGGCAGAACAGCGTTTTTGGCCGCACGCGAAGGGGATAAAGCTGCGCAGACGGTGGTAGATAACTATATTAAATATGTAGGCTGCGGGCTTGCGAATATTATCAATATTTTCCAACCGGAGGTTGTAGCAGTCGGCGGCGGCGTCGCGAATGAGGGAGATGCGCTATTAAATCCGGTGCGCGAATATGTAAAAAAAGAAACCTATGCAAAAGATATCAAGCAGTGCCGTATTGAACGCGCGTTTTTAGGAAATGATGCAGGCATTATCGGTGCGGCTTTGTTAAAAGAATAAGGCATATAAAGGCACCTTGTTTATCCGCAAGCAATTTGGCCTTCACGTATGTAATTTGCGGATAGAATGGAGAATAGACAATGCTTCAAAAACTTTCGGCAGTTTGTGCGAAAGAAAATATTTTGTGTGAAGAACCGATGGCAAAGCATACAACGTTTAAAACAGGAGGCAATGCGGAATTTTTTGTTCTGCCGCAGAATAAACAGCAACTATGCGAAATTTTGCAGATTGCGCATGCAGCAGGACAAAATGCTCTGGTGATAGGAAACGGATCCAATCTTCTGGTTGCAGACAGCGGTATACGCGGTATTGTGATTAGTACGCAGAACCTTAAAAATATACAGGTGCAGGACAACACAATTACAGCCGAGTGCGGCGCTTCGATGGCAGCACTTTCAGCTGTGGCAAAGTCGCATGGTTTAACCGGGCTGGAATTTGCTTCGGGTATTCCCGGAACAGTCGGCGGCGGTATTGTTATGAACGCCGGGGCGTATGGCGGTCAACTTTCTGATTGCGCGGTGCAGACAGACTGCGCCTCCCAAAACGGCAGATTGCATACTTTTGTGGGAGAAGAACAGATGTTTGGTTATCGCAAAAGTGCGTTTTCTACGGGAGATTGGATCGTTTTAGAAACAAAGTTTGCATTGCAGACAGGCGAGCCGAACGAAATTGAAAACACCATGCGGATACTGAATCAACGCCGTAAAGAAAAACAGCCGTTAGAGCTGCCGAGCGCCGGGAGTACTTTTAAACGTCCCGACGGCTATTTTGCCGGAAAACTGATTGAAGATGCAGGTCTTAAAGGATATCGGTTCGGCGGGGCGTGTGTTTCGCAAAAACATGCCGGTTTTGTGGTTAATGATCAAAATGCGACCAGTGCCGATGTTTTGCAGGTTATCCGGCATTGCCAAAAAACGGTTTTAGAAAAATTCGGTATAGAACTGCAGCCGGAAGTTCGTTTTATTGGAAATTTTGATTTATAAAGATAAAAACAGATGTGAAAGATAGGGAAATATAGATGCCTGTTTAGGCGGTAGGGAGGCGTTTTAGAATGCTGAAAAAAAAGATTGGCGTTTTGTGTTTATGTATTTGTTTATTGCTTCCGATGTGTGTGTCAGCAGCAATTCCGGACATCATCGTGGATAATACCGACGCCGGTTTTTCGGTTACCGGAAGCTGGACCGAGAAAAAGGATGAAAATTGTTTAAATGGAAGCTGTATGCACAGC
>CALXJH010000116.1 GCA_944388555.1 uncultured Clostridia bacterium | reverse complement strand
AGTTTTGCGCCTGCAGGAATATGGTCATCCACCATCAAAAGGTTTAATCCTTCATGACCGTTTTCTTCGTGTACTGCCGAAATCAGCATACCGCAGGAGTCGATGCCCATCATCGGACGAGGCGGCAGATTTACGATTGCGATACAAGTCTTTCCCACCAGTTCTTCCGGCTCGTAATACTCGTGAATACCGCTTAAAATCACTCTGTCTGTACCTGTACCATCGTCTAAAACGAATTTGAGGAGCTTTTTGCTCTTCGGTACAGCTTCACATTCTTTTACCTTTACCGCTCTAAAATCAGATTTTGAAAATGTTTCAAAATCTACAAATTCTTCAAACAGAGGCTCAATTTTAACATTGGAAAAATCAATTTTTTTCGTTGGCTTTTCCTCTGTTTTTGAAATTTCTGCAGCCTTTGTACTTACGCTGCCTACGGTTTTTGTGTTGTTTATGGACTTCATGGTTGGGAAAAGGAGTACGTCGCGGATGGCAGAAGAATCGGTCAGCAGCATGCACATACGGTCGATACCAAACCCGATACCGCCTGTCGGAGGCATACCGATTTCCAATGCGTTCATAAAATCTTCATCTGTTGTATTGGCTTCGTCATCCCCTTGCGCCAAAAGTTCTTCCTGTGCCTTAAAGCGTTCGCGTTGGTCAATCGGATCGTTTAATTCGGAATAGGCGTTTGCCATTTCCCAGCCGTTCATGAAGAATTCAAAACGTTCTACATATTCTGGATTTTCCGGCTTTTTCTTCGTCAATGGTGAAATTTCTATAGGATGATCCATAACAAACGTAGGCTGTACTAAGTGCTGTTCTGCAAATTCTTCAAAGAACAGGTTTAAAATATCGCCTTTCTTGTGGCGTTCTTCATATTCAATATGGTGCTTATCCGCAAGTGCCCTTGCTTCTTCGAGGGTATGCACTTCGTTAAAGTCAACACCGGCATATTTTTGGACGGCCTCTACCATTGTGATTCTTTCAAACGGTTTTCCTAAATCCATTTCAATGCCATTATAGACTATTTTTGTGGTTCCAAGCACTTCGTTTGCAACATGCCGGTATAAATTTTCCGTAAGGTCCATCATACCATGGTAGTCTGTATATGCTTGATAGAGTTCCATTAAAGTAAATTCGGGGTTATGGCGGGTGTCCAATCCTTCGTTTCTGAATACGCGGCCTATTTCATAAACACGTTCTAAGCCGCCCACAATCAGACGTTTTAAGTACAGTTCCAGTGAAATGCGCAGTTTGAAATCTTCGTCTAAAGCGTTAAAATGGGTTTCGAACGGACGTGCTGCAGCACCGCCGGCATTGGATACCAGCATAGGTGTTTCGACTTCTAAAAATCCAAGACCGTTTAAATAATTTCGAATGCTTGCCAGTATTTTGGAGCGTTTAATAAATGTGTCTTTTACTTCTTCATTCATAATCAGATCAACGTAGCGCTGACGATAACGTGTATCGGTATCCGTCAAGCCGTGGAATTTTTCCGGCAGTATTTGTAAGCTCTTAGACAGCAATTGTACTTCGGTAGCGTGAATAGAAATTTCCCCGGTTTTTGTTTTGAAAACGGTGCCTTTTACGCCTGCAATATCGCCGATATCCATCTTTTTAAAATCCATATAGACGTCTTGTCCGATGCAGTCTCGGGCAACATAAATCTGAATGGATCCTTTTAAATCTTGTATATTACAGAAAGAAGCTTTCCCCATTACGCGCTTAAACATCATTCTGCCGGCAACAGATACTTCCTGTCCTTCCATGGTTTCGAAGCTTTGCTTAATATCTGCGCTGTGTGTTGTTACATCATATTTTGTAATCACAAACGGATCTTTTCCATTTGCTTGCAATTCTTCCAGTTTATTTCTTCGAATTTTTAACAGCTCATGTAGTTCTTGTGTTTGTTCAGCCATTTCGATTCTCCTTCTTTTGGTTTGCATTTATATTTTATTATAATACAAATTGCGGGAAAAGTAAATACAAAATTTGATAAACCACTTGATTTTTCATCCTTTTTTTGGTAAAATAAATAAAAAATTATGATAAACCGGAGGAAAAGTTATGAAATGTCCTTTTTGCGGTTACGAAGAAAGCAAAGTGATTGATTCCCGGCCAACGGACGAGGGGACGATTATTCGCAGAAGACGTGAATGTATGTCCTGTGAAAAGCGGTTTACTACCTATGAAAAAGTAGAAAATATTTCGATTATGGTTATTAAGAAAGATAAATCACGTCAGCTGTTTGACGGCAATAAGCTGCTTGCCGGTCTCTCTCATGCTTGTGAAAAAAGACCAATTTCCCGTAGCCAACTGGAGGAAGTAGTCAGCAAAGTAGAAAATGCGATTTACAGCACCGAGGATAAGGAATTGCCAACAACCGTTATAGGTGAAATGGTCCTTAATGAATTAAGAGAGATGGATCAAGTAGCGTACATCCGATTCGCGTCGGTTTATCGTGATTTTGATGATATAGAAACATTTATGAAAGAACTGCGTTCCCTGAAAAAACAGAAATAGTTATAGCCAGCGGTTTATTACCAGGGAAATAATGGGAGAAATAAGTAAACAAACAGATAACACAAAGAGGGGAATTGCCCCTCTTTGTTTGTTTTTACGGCAATAAATTGCAAATGAGACAGTACGTATAAAGAAAATACCTATGAGTAGATAAAAGAATAACAATAGCATGTAAATGGCCTCCTCATTTATTGCACTCTTGTATTTTGAAATGAAATTTGTACGAAAAACTCTGCGTCTTTATATTTTTCATTCCAGTTGTAATTTATAAACCCTTGTTCCGTAAAGAAATTTTTGCGCGCATGTTTATAAAGGTCTAAGATGTCGCAATCTGTTTTTTGCGTTTTATATAAAAAATTCAAAATTCTTTTTTGCAAAGTCTGCGTTAAAATTTGTTCGGCTTTTTTACTGTCTGAAAATAGCGTTTCTTCTCCGGCAACCGCCTCTCCTGTCAATGACAGGAAAAAAGTGATTTTGGGCTTGTCCAGTGTTTCGATTTTTATGGAAGGAGGCAGTCGGGAATCTAAGCGGAAAACGCCTTGCTTCGTTTCAAACTTTAAGTTGGTAAAGGTGTTCCTCAAAATATTGTAGATTACAGTATCCTGCGGGAAATACAGTGCTTGCAAGCGATCGTTTTTCATAATGGCCATACCATAGGCCTCTAACGCGTCTTCATAAATCAGATAGGGCATAGGGAATTCCGTTTTGCCGTTTAAAAAGTCGCTGATATCCTGGCTGAAAGAATAGACGGACGCTGTATTGGCAAAAAAATCCTCATAAAATCTTGAAGGATTCAGCTCTAACGGAGAAGAAACAGCTTCCAGGCATTCGAGTGCGCTTCCTTGACATACTGCAAGGCTGGTATCCGGACGAATTTCAAAGTCTTCTTTCAAATCTCTTCGAAATTCTGTAATGCCGTCTTTGGCTATCTCTTCCGAAAATACAATCAACTTTAAGTGGGATAAATCTGTAATTTTAGCCATTTTATCATTTGCAATATCGGTAGCAAGATGAATCGCATCTGTTTCAAACGTGGCAGAAAAAAGGGGCGCGCTTTCTCCGCCCTTAGAATCTACGCCACCGCTGATATTTAAAGGAACAGCATATTGAAAGGTGACTTTCATTTTTTTCTCTTCCCCTTTATCAATACCGAGCGCAACAACATATGCCAAATCGTCTACTTCGGTTGCATCATAGCAGCTGCATAGCAGCAGGCAGAGCAGCAAGGGAAAAATGAATTTTTTCATCATGCCTCATCCCTCTTTCCGTTTCTTCCGAATTTTTTATTTTTAGGTTTTATCCAGGTTATAATAAGTGGTATAAGAAAAGGCAATATCCACAAAAAGTAACTGGTATAACGCAGAAATATTTGTTCTTCCGGATTTAAAAAGGTGATTTCGCTGAAGCTGATTAAAATAAGCGCAAACGGAAGGATCAGGGGTTTAAAAGTAGCAAGTCCGAATGTTTTTCCAAAAATATACGCGCAAAAATAAAGAACCGCAGAAAGATACAGCATACCGGATAAAGCATATAAAAGCAGAAATAATGAGTCGGTTCGGCTTAAAGCGCTTGCGCGTATAACCGAGAAAATCGGTAAGTTTTGTGTTTTTCCGTCTATCAGAAGATACGCACCGATGAGCAAGACAAAAAAGAATAAAGATACCGATAGTGCAGAAAACCCGATTTTACGGAAAGAAGCAGAGGTAAGGGAAGGCAAATATAGTAAAACCAATAGTTCGAACAGAGAAGAAAGCAAAAAGAATCCTTCACCAAATACAGCGCGAAACCCTTTTCCAAATATCGGGAACAGATTTGTAAATTCAAAGGATTGTACACTTAACAGCACCAAAACAAGCAAAACGCTAAATAAGATGGGCACAAAAAAGCCATGTACTTTTCCAACGCTTTTAAGACCCGCGTAAGCACATAATACCATTGCAGCGGCAAATGGAATCACAAGAAACGCGATTGGAGATTTGGGCATTGCCATAATCTTGATGTAGTGTACCAGCTGACTGAAAGTTCCAGCGCCGCTAAAAACAAGCAGCAAGACGGAAAGCGCGCCGAATAAACCTTTAAAAAAATTGCTTGGAATAAGAGATAAAATATCTCTTTTGGTTTTGGACGAATATATTCCAAAAAAGGCAAAGGCGACGGCATAGACGAAAATAACGGTCAGCAACGCACCGCTGCCTGCGTTATCAATAAAGTAGCCGGGGGCAAGTAAAAAAAGCTTGGAGCAAAGAAGATTGATCATTAAAGCAGTCGCTTCCTTGCCGGATAATTGATAATTTTCCACTATTTTTCTACCCACTTTCTACTGATTTTTGCTTGCAGCTTCGTTTTTTGTGCATTCACGTACGAATGACGAAGCTCTCTTTTCCAAATGGGTTTCTGGAAAAGATAGGATAAAACGGTATCCCGATTATCGTTTGCCAGCGCTGTAAACAGAGAAACGCCTAACGAATTGAGCATAGAAAGAACGGCTGCATGCATAAATATACCAGCTGCAATTCCTAAAAAACCCCATATTGCGCCTAAGAAAATATACAGATATCGGGTAAAGCGGAAGGTGAAATTGAGTGCATAGTTTGGCGTGGCAAAAGAGCCAATGCCTGTCAGGGCGACAATAATAATTGCAATTGGGCTTACCAAATTTGCCGAAACCGCTGCTTGCCCTATAATAAGGCCGCCTATAATTCCGACAGTAGATCCAATAGGGGAGGGAACGCGTAAACTTGCTTCACGGATGATGTCAAATGAAACTTCCATGAGTAAAAGCTCCATTAAAGCAGTAAACGGAACGGCCTCCCGCGTCGCTTCAATGGCAAATAGAAGGTCTGCCGGAATCATTTCATGATGAAAATTTACAATGGCAATATAAAGCCCGGAAAGCAAAAAGGACGAAACAATACCGATCAGTCGGATGAGCTTCATTAAATTTGCAAAAGGAAAGCGGACATATTTATCTTCGGGGGTTGTTAAAAAATCGGAAAACGAAACAGGTGCAATCAGTGCAAAGGGGCTGCCGTGCAGAATGAGTGCGATTTTCCCTTCAATCAATGCAGACGCGGTGGTATCCGGACGTTCGGTGGTCAAAAATTGAGGGGAAAGCGCAAAGGAAGAATCTTCTATAAATTGCTCCAGTTCACCCGCCTCATAGATATAGTCTGCATCAATATGATCCAATCGGTGTTTTATTTCCTGTATCAAATCAGGGTTTGTGATGTTTTTAATATACAACAGTGCGCAGGGAGTTTTGCTTTCTTTACCAAGACATATCGTTTCGCAAACTAAATTTTCGTTACGGATATTTTTTCGGATTAACGCGGTGTTTACTTTGAAATTTTCGTTAAAACCTTCATGCGGGCCGTAAATCACTTGTTCGGTAACAGGTGCGTCAAGACCGCGGCGTTCCCATCCTTTGACGTCGATAGAAAATGCAGTATCCAGGCCATCTGTAAACAACACGCAGTTTCCCATATTTACGTCATCGAACACTGTGCGGAAGGATGTTGTGTCGGAAATCTGGCTGTTTAATAATAAAGTATCGTGCAAAGCTTGGTATGTGCTGCTGCTTTGCGGCAACAGCATCAGAGGACCGAGAATGTTCGTATTCACACTGTCGTCTTTCACCAGACCTTCAACAAACAGCAAAAAAGCCCGCGTGTGTTGCCCAATTAGAAATTCGCGGATTTTAATATCTGAATTTTCAGGAAGAGAGTATACTTCAGATACCAGCTTTAGATTTTCCTCATACTGCGTAGAAATTTTTTGATTGGGGTCAGGTATGGATATTTTTTCGGGGGCTGTATGTGTATTGAACGTATAGGTGTTTTGTCCGTCATTTGGTGAAAATAAGAATATTTTTTTTAGTAAGTTTGTTGTTTTCATGCCTTTAGTATTTTCTGTTCCAGCAGAAAATATACATATTTTAGGAAAAAGCTGCGTATTATGGAATAGTAAAAACAGCTGTTGATAGAAAAGAAAGGATGAAAAAAATGGACGCAAACAAAGAGATGATGTGTTTTAGTGAGCGGATAGGCGTGAATAAAGGAAGAACGATTGTAGAAACAGATGTGATTGTGCCGGATACGAAACCGGATGTATCAAAGGTTCTGCAAGTAGACGCCAGCCCGATTCTGAATGGAAGCGAAATCCAAAATGACCGCATTTTAGTGTACGGCATAGTAAATTTTAATATTATTTATGTATCCGAGGAAAATGAAGTCAAAGCGGTTACTGCTAAATCGACGTTTAATGATATAATTGATCTGCCCGGTGCTGCATCGAATATGATGGGGAATGTTTGGTGTGATGTGGATTTAGTAGAGTATCGTGTGCTAAACGGCAGAAAGTTTACCGTTAAATGTGTGCTCAAGACTGAAGCGGAGGTTTTCAATAAAGTTGAACAGGAGATTATAACAGATATAGAGGAAGCGGAAGTTGAAAAGCAGTACCAAAACATTCAATATGTGATTAACAATGGTACATATTGCAAGAATATTACAGTAAGTGAAAAAGTAGAGATTGCAAGAGAAATGCCGCCCATACAGGAAATTTTAAAAATGGAAGGAAAAATTTCAAATAAAAGTACAAAAGTCATAAATAATAAAGTCATTGTAAAAGCAGATATGGATGTTGTTATTTTATATATAGACCGTGTAGAGTTTAAACCTTGCTCGGTTTCTCTCTCAGTACCGTTTACAGAAATTTTAGATATCGACGGTATAACCGAAGACTGGTTTTTAGCACACACTATGGAAGTGAGAGGCTTTACGTATTCTGTAGAAAACGAAGAAGATGCTGATGCGCGTTTAATTGATATGGAAGCGACAATTGAAAGCAGAGCGACGGTTATGGAGAATCAATCGATAAACGCGCTAAAGGATTGCTACGGTATCAGACAGAAAATCAATATTACAAAAAGCACTGCTGACCTGCGTTCAAATGCAGGAGAAATTTATGTGCAGACCGGGGTTAAAAGCCGCGTTGAATTGGAAGACGCACCGGCAGTTGCACAAATTTATAATTTAGCGGCAAAGGCGTATATTGATTCTCTGGAAATGGAAGAGGGGAGAATGACTGTTAAGGGCAGAGCGGATGCCTATATAACTTATATTTCAAAAGACGAAAGTCTCCCGATATATAGTCTGCATAAAGAAATACCGTTTGAAGAAACAGTTGCCTGTGCAGAAGGAGAAGGAAAAGAAGCGGAGATGGTAGCCGCAGTGACGGGCATGAGCTATACGCTCAATGGAGATAACAGCATTGATGTACGAGGCAATATTGAACTGAAAGGCATTGTTACCAAAAAAGAAGCACAGGGAATTATCAGCGAACTTGAAATGACAGAACAGGAAAATGAGCAGAAGCCGGCTTCTCTTACGGTTTGTTTTGTGCAGGAGTCTGACAGTTTATGGGATATTGCAAAGCGTTATTGTACCTCTGTTTCCTCCATCATGGAAGTCAATAGGTTGACAGATACTGCAAAAATTACAGGACGCCAGCTGATTGTGCCCAAATACAGGTAATCAACAAAAAATCAAGCAGAAAATACAGAAAATAAAAGCGCTTGCCGAAAGGCAAACGCTTTTTGCTTTAAAATTTATTTTGCGTAGTCAATTGCTCTAGTTTCGCGGATAACATTGACTTTTATTTGTCCGGGATATTCCAGTTCGCTTTCTATGCGTTTTACAATATCTCTTGCCAAAATAATGGATGTATCATCATCAATTTTTTCCGGTTTTACCATAATACGAATTTCACGGCCTGCCTGGATTGCGAAAGAATGGTCAACGCCGTCAAAAGAATTTGCAATTTCTTCCAGTTTTTCAAGTCGTTTAATATAAGTTTCAATGTTTTCACGTCTTGCGCCGGGACGGGCGGCTGAAATCGTATCTGCTGCCTGTACGATGAAGGCCAGCGGGGTTGTCGCTTCAATATCTCCGTGGTGTGCATGTACAGCGTTAATGATTTCGGGATTTTCCTTATGCTTCCTTAAAATATCAACGCCGATTTCTACGTGAGAACCTTCGATTTCATGGTCAACCGCTTTGCCGATATCATGCAGCAAACCGGCTCTTTTGGCGATGCTTGTGTCTAATCCTAATTCGTCTGCGAGTATTCCGCAGAGCTGTGCTACTTCAATAGAATGTTTTAAAACATTCTGACCGTAACTGGTTCTGAATTTTAATTTACCAAGCAGTTTGATAATATCGGGATGCAGACCGTGCACACCAGTATCAAAAGTAGCTTTTTCGCCCTCTTCCTTAATGGTGTTATCCACATCACGCTTTGCTCGTTCCACTGTTTCTTCAATTCTTGCGGGATGAATTCTTCCGTCGCTGATGAGTTTCTCCAATGCAACTCTGGCAACTTCCCTGCGAATTGGGTCAAAACCGGAAATTACAACCGCTTCAGGGGTATCATCAATGATTAAATCAATGCCTGTAAGCTGTTCAAGTGTCCGGATGTTTCTGCCTTCGCGGCCGATAATTCGGCCTTTCATTTCATCACTGGGCAAATTCACAACAGAAACCGTTGTTTCTGCCACGTGATCGGCTGAGCATTTTTGAATGGCGGCGCTTAAAATATTTCGCGCGCGTTTTTCTGACTCGTCTTTAATGTTGTTTTCTACTTCCTTGATGAGCATGGCTGCTTCATGACGGATTTCACTTTCCATGTTTTTCAGCAGGTATTCTTTGGCGTCTGCCGCGGATAACCCCGATAATTTTTCTAACATTTCAGTTTCTTTTTGCAGCGTTTGTGCAACTTGTTCTTTAACGTCTTCCGCTTCTTTAATTTTTCGGTTTAAAGTTTCATCTTTTTTTTCTAAATTCTCTACCTTACGGTCGAGGGTTTCTTCCTTTTGCTGAATACGGCGTTCCTGGCGCTGTATTTCATTTCGTCTTTCTTTTAGTTCTTTTTCCAGTTCTGCTTTGAGTGTGTGGGTTTCTTCCTTTGCTTCAAGCAAAATCTCACGTTTTTTACTTTCGGCAGCCTTAACGGCATCGTTTACAAGCGCTTTGGCTTGCTCTTCTGCACTCCCTATTTCGGCTTCTGCGATTTTTTTTCTATATGAAATTCCCAAAAGGAATGAAAGTACACTGAAAATAACCACTGCAGCAACTGCGATTATGATGAGTAATGTATCTATGTATAACACCTCCTTGTTGCAATAAATACATCGTTTATGATGAATCAAAGAACATAAATGCACAAAACCACTACTTTAGTATACTATCTTTTTATAGTGCTGTCAAGAGATTTTATGCAATATTTGTTGATTTTTTACAAAGTGTATGGTATAATTTATAGCAAAGGAATTGGTGCTAAATTTATCTCTTTAGAAGGAGTGTGGTTTGATGCAGACGGATATTGAAATTGCGCAAAGTGCGAAAATGAAACCTATTAAAGAAATTGCAGAGCAATTGGGCATTTTAGAGGACGAGATAGAATATTACGGTAAATATAAGGCGAAAATCAGCAATACAGTTTTAAAACGCCTGGAAAACAGAAAAGACGGTAAGTTGGTGTTGGTGACAGCGATCAACCCGACGCCTGCGGGTGAAGGCAAAACAACAACTACGGTAGGTCTCGGACAAGCCATGGCAAAAATAGGAAAAAAAGCAGTTATTGCATTGCGAGAGCCGTCCTTAGGACCTGTTATGGGCGTCAAAGGCGGCGCGGCAGGCGGCGGATATGCGCAGGTGGTGCCGATGGACGATATAAATTTGCATTTTACCGGCGATTTCCATGCGATCACAGCGGCAAACAATCTGCTTTCTGCAGCGATAGACAACCATCTGCAGCAGGGTAATCGTCTTGGAATTGATCCGAGAAAAATATCTTTTAAGCGCGTACTGGATTGCAATGACCGTGCGCTTCGAAATGTGGTAGTAGGCCTTGGCGGAAAAGTGAACGGCATACCGCGGGAAGACGGATTCATGATAACAGTGGCTTCAGAAATTATGGCGATTTTATGTCTTGCAACCGATTTGATGGATTTAAAAGCGAGATTAAGCAAAATCGTAATCGGATATACGTATGATGACCAGCCGGTAACCGCTGCACAAATCGGCGTTGCCGGAGCGATGACGGTACTTTTAAAAGATGCTGTCAAACCGAACCTGGTGCAGACACTGGAAAATACGCCTTGTATTATACACGGCGGACCGTTTGCAAATATTGCGCACGGATGCAATAGTGTTTTGGCGACGAAAACGGCCATGAAACTTGCGGATTATTGTATCACAGAGGCAGGGTTTGGCGCTGATTTAGGCGCAGAAAAGTTTTTTGATATTAAGTGCCGGTATGGCGGATTAAAGCCGGATGCGGTTGTTTTGGTGGCAACGGTGCGCGCACTTAAATATAACGGCGGTGTTCCAAAAACAGATTTGAAAACACCGAATCCGGAAGCATTGAGAAAAGGTATTTGTAATCTTGAAAAGCATATAGAAAATATACAGAAATTTGGATTGCCTTTGATTGTTGCACTCAATGCCTTTGATACAGACAGTGCAGAAGAAAACCAGATTGTAATGGACGCTTGTGCCAAGTATGGTGTGCAGTGTGTGCTGTCCACCGTTTTTGCAAACGGCGGTGCGGGCGGCGTAGATCTGGCGGAGGCACTTTGTAAGCTGTTGGAAACAGAAAAACCGGCGTTTCGGTTTATGTATGATGAAAAAGAGTCTATTCCATCTAAAATTGAAAAGGTTGCCAAAGAAATTTACGGCGCAGACGGTGTACATTTTACAGCCGACGCACAAAAGATGATTCAAAAAATAGAAGCAATGGGTATGGACAAGCTGCCTGTTTGCATGGCAAAAACACAGTATTCCTTGTCTGACGACGCGTCTAAATTGGGCAGACCGGAACATTTTAGTATCACTGTGCGTGAAATTCGTCTTTCTGCGGGTGCAGGCTTTATCGTCGCACTTACCGGGAATATTTTGGTTATGCCGGGACTTCCTAAAGTGCCTGCCGCCAATAATATAGATATTGATGCAGACGGACAGATTACAGGGCTGTTTTAGAGTTAAGGTGTATTTAGCATAGATACAAATAGCCTTATAGCAGGCAGAAAATGGAGTAGTTTATGGAGTTTTTCAGCGAAAGTGATTTTGAAACAAGACAGTTCGGTGCGCAGTTTTCTAAGCAATTAAAACCTGGAGCGGTCGTTTGTCTTACCGGGGATTTAGGCGCGGGTAAAACAACGTTTACAAAAGGCATTGCGGCAGGACTTGGTATCAAATATGAGCCGGTAAGCCCGACCTTTAATCTTGTAAACGCATATGACGGCGTTATTCCGCTGTATCATTTTGACTTATACCGGCTTCAGAGTACCGAAGACTTAATGGGTATTGATTTTGACAGCTATTTATTTTCCGGCGGTGTTTGCGTAATTGAATGGCCCAAAATTGCTTATCCGCTGCTGGAGCATTATTATCAGGTACAGCTATTGTACGAGGGAGAAAACCGGAGAATTATAATTGAAGAGGTGCGGAAATGAAAGTTCTTGCAATAGATACGGCGACAAAGGCTGCTACTGTAGCAGTTACCGAGAATGGGGCGCTGGTAGGCGAATATACGCTGAATTTAGATCAACCGCATTCCCAAAAAATTATGCCGCTCATTGAAAATTTATTAAAAGAGTTGCATTTACAGGTGCAGGATATGGATCTGTTTGCATGTGCGCAGGGGCCCGGGTCTTTTACAGGACTTCGTATCGGCATAGCCGCTGTTCAGGGACTGGCAAGGTCGGTAAATAAGCCGTCTGCGGGAGTTTCTACATTGGAAGCAATGGCGTATTCAGTATCCCGGCTTACCAATGACTGCGTTTGTCCCGTTTTGGACGCGCGGCGCAGTCAGGTTTATTATGCGTTGTATAAGGGAAGCGCAGAATTGATTGCGCCGTCGCTGGAAAGTATCGACAATGTGCTGGCACAGTTGGCTTGTTTAGGTAAAAGGACAATTTTTATCGGTGATGCGGTGTCGCTTCATCAAAACAAAATACAGCAAAGCTTACCGGATTCTGTATTGGCACCTGAAATTTTAAATGTAAATTTTGCATATAACGTAGCGGTGCTTGCACAGAAAAAATTTGAAGCAAAGCAGGCAGCAAAGCCTACACCGGAATATTTAATTAAATCTTACGCAGAAAAAATGGGGGAACAAAAATGATAGCGATTGGAAGCGATCACGGCGGGTTTGAATTAAAAAATGAAATTATCAAGCATCTGAAGAAGAGAGGATTTACAGTAGAGGATTTTGGCACGTTTTCTAAAGATTCAGTGGATTATCCGGATATTGCAAAAGCGGTGTGCGAGCCGGTTGCCGCTGGAAAATTTTCGTTCGGCATCTTAGTTTGCGGCACAGGTATTGGTATTTCTATTGCTGCGAATAAAATCAAAGGTATCCGTGCGGCTTTATGTGCAGATCCTTACAGCGCGGCAAAAGCAAAACAGCACAATAATGCCAATGTCATTACTTTGGGCGGACGTGTAACCGGTCCGGATTTGGCTATGACTATTGTAGATGCCTATATAGACGCGGATTTTGAGGGCGGACGTCATCAGAAACGTGTAGATAAAATTATGGATTTGGAACAGAATTAAATCTTTTCTTTTATGCGGCTAAAGCAGATAACACTTTAACGGCAGGGAGGAGTAAATTATGGGAAGAACAGATAAAATAAACTATTACCTGGATATAGCGGAAACCGTTTCGGAAAGGGGGACATGCCTGCGCCGTAATTTTGGTGCGATTATTGTAAAAAATGATGAAATTATCTCGACCGGATACACCGGTGCGCCGCGCGGCAGGGTAAATTGTCTGGATAACGGCGTGTGTATGCGTGAAAAACTGCAAATTCCAAGAGGAACCAGATATGAAATGTGCCGTTCTGTGCATGCAGAAGCAAATTGTATCATCAGCGCCTCGCGCAGAGATATGATTGGTGCGGATTTATATCTTGTAGGAAAAGAAATTAAAACCGGGGAATATGTTGCCAATACATCTTCCTGTTCTATGTGTAAACGCCAGATTATCAACGCCGGCATTGAAAAAGTGATTATCCGCGATGATAAAACACATTATAGAATCATTCCGGTGCAGGACTGGATCGATCATGATGAAACACTCGAGATGATAGAAGGTTATTAAAGTGAAGGAAACAATTTTCGTTCAGAAAAATCATATAACAGATGAAGTGATACAAAAAGCCGCCGAAACCATACAAAACGGCGGTTTAGTTGCATTTCCTACCGAAACGGTGTATGGGTTGGGAGCAGACGGATTGAATCCGGAAGCGGTAAAAAGTATTTATGCCGCAAAAGGGAGACCTTCTGATAATCCACTGATCTTACATATCAGTAATTTAGAAATGCTCCAGCCGATTGTGCGGTCAGTAAGCCCGACTGCGCAAATGCTTATGCACACATTCTGGCCGGGTCCGCTGACGTTGGTGTTTCCTAAAACCGATTTGGTGCCGAAAGAAACCTCCGGCGGATTAGATACAGTTGC
>CALXJH010000115.1 GCA_944388555.1 uncultured Clostridia bacterium | reverse complement strand
AGATGCTGATCCCACTATTGAGGAGCTTTGTGATATAAAAACAGCGGTCTCTGAGGCCGTTACAAACGCAATCATTCACGGATACTGCGGAAAAGAAGGCGTTGTGACGATGTCCGCTACATATGAAAACAAAGAGTTAGAAATAACCGTACGCGACAAGGGCGTAGGTATCCCTGATGTGGAAAAAGCCAGAGAGCCGATGTATACATCTCAGCCGGAACTGGAAAGATCCGGAATGGGATTTACGGTTATGGAGTCGTTTATGGATATGGTAGACGTTATATCAGAGGTTGATGAAGGAACAAAAGTCATTATGCGCAAAACATTGGGGTAAACGAAGATGGACAACAAACAGATTGAAGAAAATATGGGGCTTGTTCATTCTGTTGCAAAACGTTTTATCGGCCGTGGCGTCGAGTATGAAGATTTGGTGCAAATCGGAAGCATTGGGCTCATTAAAGCGAGCAAGAATTTTGATGACACAACTGGTTATAAATTTTCTACTTATGCTGTCCCTATGATTATAGGTGAAATAAAGCGGTATTTACGTGACGACGGAATGGTTAAAGTTTCTCGCTCCATAAAAGAAAAAGCCGGGAAAATAGGATATGCAAGGGACAAGCTGAGCAAGCAATTGGGACGGTCGCCTACTGTCTCAGAAATCGAAGCGGAGACAGGTATTTCAAAGGAAGATATCATAACTGCAACAGAAGCCATGCAGCCATGCGAATCTTTGTATGCAAAAAGGGATGAGGACGATGGTTATGTTTTAGATAAAATAAAAGATATTCGGCAGGATGAAGAAAAAACGGTGGAACGCATATTTTTAAAAGAATTGCTAAATAGTCTTGACAACAGAAGCAAGAAAGTGATATTATTAAGATATTTCAAAGAGGAAACGCAACAACAAATTGCGGAGCGGTTAGGCGTTTCGCAGGTTCAGGTTTCTCGCATTGAAAAAAAAGTCATAGAAAGCTTGCGAAAAAAATTCTTAAAGGGTGATTGACATGCGTTTAGCGTTTTTATTTACTGACTCTATGGTGTTTCAGAGAAACAAAGAGATTCGTGTTTGGGGAGAGTGTGAAACGTCTGCGGAAGTGACTGGAACTTTCCGCGGTACAACAGTACGTACTGTTGCACAGGATGGACGTTTTACATTCTCTT
This sequence comes from uncultured Clostridia bacterium, assembly GCA_944388555.1. GTDB lineage: Bacteria > Bacillota > Clostridia > RGIG6154 > RGIG6154 > RGIG6154. The sequence continues at coordinate 6,982 of CALXJH010000115.1, read as the reverse complement.
TTCCACCTTCAGAGGCTGGCAAAGGTTTTACAATGTCTGTTTCAAGCGGCAATCAGACTATTACGCTTAAAAACATTGCAGTAGGGGAGGTCTTTATTGCCGGCGGACAGTCTAACATGGAAATGCCTCTGCAAACGACTAAAGATGGTGGTTATGAACTTCAGTTTTTACAAGGAGATGATATCCGTTATCTGGTCGTACCGAGAAGACATGAAAAAGGCAAACCATGCTGGGGGTGGCATTTTATTCCGCTGTATTCTGAAAATCAGCCATGGAAAATCGCGGGCGGCGAAAACGGAACGGAACTATCGGCAACCGCTTTTTACTTTGCAAAAAGACTGCAGGAAGTAGAGCAAGTTCCGGTAGGAATTATTGAATGTGACTGGGGCGGCACAACGATTTATAATTGGATATCCCGAGCAGATTTACTGGGAAATCCGGATACAGCGCCTTATTGCGAAGCGCATTTTAAGCAATTAGACGAAGCAAAAGAAGAAGAATACATACCGAAGCAAAATTATTATAATGAGGAACTTGCACGCAGATGTCCGGTTACTATTCCCGGCGAAGGGTTTGATTTTCCGCCTACATCGCCAAACCCGATAAACAGCCAGCGGTTTAGCGGTCTTTATGAAACCATGTTTCAAACAATATGCCCATTTATGGTAAGGGGCGTTATATGGTATCAGGGAGAAAGTGATGCCGGCCACCCGGATGCAAAAGACAGATACAAGAAAGCGTTTCGCTTGCTGATTGAAACCTGGCGCAGAGATCTGAAAAATAAAGATTTGATTTTTATAACCACTCTGCTTGCCGCTTTTGGTAATCCATGGGGAGATGGTCCTGAGTGTGAATCCTGGGCGCAAATCCGGGAAGCGCAGATAGAGCTTGCAGAGGAAGAAGCGGGCGTGTATTATGTAAATTGTATGGATAACGGAGAAACGGAAAACATTCATCCTTTTGAAAAACGTATGCTCGGTGAACGCATGGCAGGATGTGCTTTAGCCGAAGGCATGGGTCGGGATGTTTTTTGGAAAGGGCCTAAACTGCAATCTGTGAAGATAGAAAACGGAATACTTTATATCTATTTTAAACATACCGGAAAATATCTCATGGGAGATAATGTTAAAATTACAGGCTTTGAGATCAAAAGAAATGGGAAATGGGAGCAGATAACGGTTACTTCAGGTGGAAATTTCGTACATTCTGTAGAAACAGATTTACATGATGCAGAAAGTGTGCGTTTCTGTTATCGAAATTATTCGCAGGTACATTTATATAATAGTTTGGGACTGCCGGCGGCGCCGTTTGGTGAAATAAAAATTAAAAAATAGATAGTGAGGATAACAATATGTTTAAAGTAGCAAAACCAATTTTCTTAAAAGATATGAACAAAGAAATGAATGTAACGGCATTTTTTGCAGCAAATTTTGATTGCAGTGGCGAAAATGCAGTTTTGACAATTACAGGCGCTACCTATTATAGAATCACGGTAAACGGTGAATTTGTGGGATATGGTCCTGCAAGAGCACCGCACGGTTTTACGCGCGTAGATGTTCTCGATATTTCTAAATATGTATCATGGGGTTTGAATCAAATTGTTATTGAAGTTGCAAGTTATAATTGTGATACTTTTGCGTTTGTAAATGTACCCGGCTTTCTGCAAGCCGAAATTACAGCGGATGATAAAGTGATTGCAGCAACGGGATATAACTTTATCGGTTTTATAGATGTGGAGCGTGTGCAGAAAGTAATGCGCTATTCTTATCAAAGACCGTTTTCGGAGGTGTATTTACGAAACGGCGGAAGCATGTTGAAAATGCCGGTAGAGGAAGTGCAGCCCAAACTTGGGTTTATGATACGTAAAGTTCCGCTTCCTGAATATCAGATTTTAGATCCCATTGAGGTCGCGTATAAGGGGGTACTTTCACCTGTAGCAATTGACAGAAAAGAATGCCGGTTCATTGAAGGCGTCGGTAAAAATGGAGTGATGGGATTTACATTAGATGAGATCCCATATAAACCGCTTTTCGATATGTTTGGATATGATTACACAGTTCAGACAAAGAAGGAAAAGCTGCATTTTCCGTATACCTTGAAACAGGGAACATATATGGTATTTGATATGGGGAAAAACACAGTCGGGTTTATACAGCATAAGGTGAAGGTATCGGAGAACGGACGTATGGTTTTGGGCGTTACAGAGCGTGATGCCGCAGGAAAGTTCACCGTTATGGAGAATCATATCACCAATGTTATCGATTATCATATGATAGCGGGCAACTATGAGGGAGAAACCTTTGAAGTGTATGGATTCCGTTACTTATATGTATTTGCTTTAGAAGGAGAAATCACAATTGAAAGCCTTTCAGTTCGGGAATATGCCTACCCGCTGAAAGAAATTCCTAAGTTACAGACGGAGAATGAAAATTTAAAGAAAATTTATGAAGCGGCCGCCTTGACTTTTAAAGAAAATACCTTAGATGTGTTTATGGATTGTCCCACACGTGAACGCGCCGGCTGGTTAATGGATGCTACTTTTACTGCACGCGCTGAAAAGTTTTTTACCGGTCAAACAACAGTAAATGAGGCGATGTTGAATAATTTTGTTGTGGCAACTAATTTTCCGCATGTGCCGGAGGGAATGGTGCCGATGTGTTATCCATCCGAGTCTTTTGGTGGAGAGTTCATTCCGCAGTGGTCACTTTGGTTTGGTATACAGATTTATGAACAAATTCAGAGAAGCGGTCAACGCCCGCATAAATATCAGAAGATTTTATATGATCTCTGCAAGTACTTTGAAAAATATGAAAATTCAAACGGCTTTTTAGAAAAATTACCGGGTTGGAATTTCGTAGAATGGTCTAAATGTAATCAGTGGGTGCAGGATGTAAATTACCCCACAAATATGCTGTATTATCGGTTTTTAATTTGTGTATCTGAGATGTTTGAAGATGAAGAAATGAAGAAAAAGGCAGAGAAACTAAAACAAAATATTATAACGTTTTCGTTTAACGGACATTATTTCGAGGAAAATGCTGTTTACGGAGAAAATGGCCTGCAAAATACTAAAAATGTTTCAGAAACCTGTCAGTATTATGCGGTTTGGATGGGGGTTGCCGATTTGAAAGAACCTCGCTTTCAATCTTTAAAGCATACAATTTTAACTGCGTTCGGGCCCTTTGGAAATAGGGATTTTGTGCCGTATGAACCTTCTAATGCAATTATTGGTATCTATCTTAGAATGGATGTTTTGCTGCACTTAGGAGAAAAAGAATTACTGTTGAGAGAAATACAAGATTTCTTTGGCGACATGGCAGAGGCAACCGGAACGCTTTGGGAGCATAAAGATGAGTCCAACAGCTTAAATCACGGATTTGCTTCATATGTCGGACCCGTTATTTATGAATGTTTAAAATAATATAAAAAAGTCCGGTACTGCTTATGTACCGGGCTTTGTTTATCCGCATAAATTATAATAATTTTTTCAAAGCATTTGCTGCAACGGCAAATTTGAATTCATCACTTTTTTCTTTGTTTTGATCAACTTCTCCAAGCTCTAAATCAGCAAACCCGGAAAAGTTTCCTAAATGCGGTTCTAAAGATAAAAATCCCTGATAATTATCTTCTTTTAATTGGTTAATTAAATTTTGAACATTTCCGTCACCGAGACCTGCCGGAACAACAGAATGATCGGCTTTTAAGGCGTCTTTTATGTGGATATACTCTATGTAATCTTTTAAAAGATCATAAGCTTCCGGGTAAACATTTTGTTCGCACTGAATAAAATTTGCCGGATCAAATGTACAGCGCAGTTTTGGCGAATGTATGGTTGAAAGGATATCATAGCAGCGCTTTGCTGTATCTCCGTAAATTTCTTTTTCGTTTTCATGCAGAAGAATAACAGGCGTACCTTTTACTGTATCAACCATTTTCTGCATACGCTCTAACACTTTATCCCGATACCCGGAAATTTCTTCCCCTTTCGGCGGATAAAAACTAAATATACGAATATAATTTGTATCTAAAATCCCGGCAAGTTCTAATAAATGTTTTAATACATCCAAATGCGCGTCAAAATCTTCGTCCATTCGAATTTTGCCAATAGGGGATCCCAATGCTGAAACTTTTACACCACTGTCGTCTAACTGCTTTTTCACTTCTTTTGCGTATTGCAAATCAAATTTAGAGATGTTTATACCATCAATACTGCGCAGTTCTAAAAAAGAGATATCGTGCGCTTTGAGTATTTCGAGCTGTTTGCTTAGTGAAGGATCAATTTCATCTGCAAATGCGGAAAGGGTAAAATTATACATAATATAGTGACCTCCATATAAAATAATATGTTTTTACTTTATAAATCATAGCACTTTTTTTTAAAAAAAGCAAGAAGTTTTTAATTATTTATTGAAAAAAATGCAATTTTATAGTACAGTATAATAGAAAGATTCAAAAGGAGCTATGTTAGATGGAAATTTACTTAGATAACGCAGCGACAACAAAACCGTCAAACGAAGCGTTAGAAGAATATGTTCGGGTTTCTAAAATGTATTATGGAAATCCGTCTGCTTTACACAAAATGGGTTTGGAAGCAGAAAAAATTATAGAGAAAGCAAGAGGGCAGACGGCGGCTTCTTTGCAGTGTGACGCAAAAGAAGTTATCTTTACGTCCGGCGGGACAGAAAGTGATAATTTAGCCATCATTGGAGCCGTTCGCGCCGCAAAGCACCGCGGCAAACATATCATCACTTCCAAAATAGAGCATCACGCTGTTTTGCACACATGTGCATACTTAGAACAGAATGGGTACTCGGTTAGCTATATCGATGCATTGCCAAACGGCGAGGTGGACTTAGACCAATTAAAGCAAGCTGTTCGCCCGGATACAGTCTTGATTTCGCTTATGGCATTAAATAATGAAACAGGTACAGTGCAGCCAGTTTCTGAGCTAAAATCCATTGCGCCGCATGCGCTGATTCATAGTGATTGCGTACAGGCATACGGGAAAATACCCCTTTCACCGGCAGATTTGCAGGTAGATATGATGTCGCTTTCTGGGCATAAAATTCATGCGGTGAAGGGCGTGGGCGTGTTATATGTGCGAAAAGGTGTACACATTGTGCCCATCAGCTATGGCGGAGATCAGGAAGGGATACGTTCCGGCACGATGAATACTGCGGGTATTGCAGCCTTTGGTGTACAGGCACACAAAATATGCGGCTCTGAAGAGGAAAGCATGCGTACCCTTAAAGCACGCAGGGATTATTTTGCACAAAGACTTTTGGAAGAAATACCCGATGCGGTTATAAATGGGCAAAAAGCGGTTCATATTTTAAATGTTGGATTTGAAAATGTTCGCGGCGAAGTGTTGCTGCATGCACTTGAAAATGCCGGCATTTATGTATCTACCGGATCGGCGTGCACCTCTAAATCGACCAAAATCAGTCATGTTCTGCAAGCAATGCATGTAAAGCCAAGTGTTGCGCAAGGCTCTATACGTATTAGCCTTTCTCTTGACACTACCACGGAACAAATAGATAGAGCTGTTTTAGAAATTAAAAAACAAACGGATTTTTTAAAAAAGTTTAAGAGGAGATAATAACAAATGAAAGAAATCTTACTGCTTAAGTTGGGAGAAATTGTTTTAAAAGGATTAAATAGGAGAACCTTTGAAGAAAAGCTGATAAAGAATATACGCGCCGCTTTACAATGCGCCGGCAATTTTACACTGCAAAAAGGACAATCGACGCTGCTTGTTGATCCAGAGCCGGATTTTAATATGAAAATAGGGGTTGAGGCGGTCAAAAAAATATTCGGAATTGCATCGATTGTTGTAGCTGCACCCTGTGAAAAGACATTTGCATCTGTGTGTGAAACCACGATTGACTATCTCGGAAAACGATTAGAAACGGCAAAGACTTTTAAATGCGAGGCAAAACGTTCGGACAAACGCTTTGCGATGAACTCACCCGAAATATGCAGAGAGCTGGGAGCGTTTATTTTACAGCGCTATCCGCACCTAAAAGTTGACGTGCACCATCCGGATATTGTTGTTACAGCGGAAATCCGTGATTATGCGGCATATGTACATGGCGGCCGCATTAAAGGCGCCGGCGGGATGCCGGTTGGAAGCAACGGAAAAGCAACCATGCTGCTTTCCGGCGGAATTGACAGCCCGGTAGCCGGGTATATGGTTGCCAAACGCGGTGTTAGCCTGGAAGCGGTACACTTTTTCTCACCGCCGTATACCAGCGAACGTGCAAAAGAAAAAGTGATAGAGCTGGCAAAAATTCTTACGCAATATACCGGTCCGTTAAAACTTCATATTGTGCCCTTTACCGAGCCGCAGCTCATGATTTATGAAAAATGCCCCGAAGATTTGCTTACGATTATCATGCGAAGAATCATGATGAAAGTGAGTCAGAGAATTGCAGAGGCAAATAAAAGCGCTGCATTGGTTACAGGGGAAAGTATCGGACAGGTAGCAAGCCAAACATTAGAAAGCCTTGGTGTTACAGACTGCGCCACTTCTTTGCCAGTGATTCGACCTTTGATTGGGATGGATAAGGAAGAAATTATTGAAGTCGCGCGTAAAATCGGTACATTTGAAACGTCGGTTTTACCTTATGAAGATTGTTGTACCGTTTTTGTTCCAAAACATCCTAAAATTAAGCCGGTTTTAAGGTTTGTGGAAGAGGCAGAAGATGTTTTGGATATAGAAGCTATTATAGAAAAGTGTGTATGCGAAACGGAAAGTATTTGGATTGAAGGGATTGACAAGATATGATTTGTGAAATTGTGGCTGTTGGTACAGAAATTTTACTTGGAGATATTTTGAATACGGACGCGCAATATTTGGCACAGGAATTATCAGCGCTTGGCATATCAGTGTATTATCAGGGGGTTGTAGGCGATAATCATGATAGATTACTGGCTTATGCAAAGCAGGCGATTGACCGGTCGGATATGGTTATCTTTTCCG
>CALXJH010000114.1 GCA_944388555.1 uncultured Clostridia bacterium | reverse complement strand
GACAAAAATAAATATCTGCTTTTCCTTTCACTGCTCAATCATTTTTACTGGATTTTGGGCAGTACCATAGGCGGTATGCTTGGAAATGTACTGCCCATAAATACGACCGGTATCGATTTTGCCATGACCGCTTTGTTCGTGGTTATTTTCACCGAGCAGTGGGAACACAGTAAAAACCATCTGCCCGCATGTATTGGCGTGGGGGCGTCTATTGTGTGCCTGCTCGTTTTTGGCGCGCAGAATTTTCTCATTCCTGCCATGCTGCTCATCTCGGTTCTGCTGCTTGTTTTTCGGAAAAAGCTTGAAAAGGAGGCGAATCCATAATGCACAGCTTCTGGATCGTTGCGGTGATCGCGCTAATAACCGCGCTCCTTCGGTTTCTTCCCTTTCTGCTATTTCAAAACCGCGCGCTGCCGCCTGTCATTTTATATTTAGGCAATGTTCTGCCTTATGCGATTATGGGTATGCTGGTGGTTTACTGTCTGAAATCGGTTTCGTTTACCCATACGCCGTTCGGCGTTCCCGAATGTGCCGCCGTTCTTTTGACGGTGTGCCTGCATAAATGGAAACACAATACCCTGCTTAGCATTATAGGCGGCACCTTTTGTTATATCCTGCTGCTTCGGTTTGTTTTCTGACCCGCCGCACTTTTTTCGGCATGCCACTGCCGCAAAGGCGCCCAAACAAAAAAAGGACGGGCATACCCGTCCGCCCAGTCCCTCCCAAAAGCAGATACCCACAAGAGATATAAAAAATATTTGCATGTTTGATACATTTTTTCTTGTTCTTACATAAAAAGCGGCGCCGTTTTTTTGATGAAAGCGGCGCCGCTTCTTGCTTTTCTTATAATTGCACGCCCACATCTTTTATACGCCGGCGCAGCCAATGCCAAGCGTTCGGCCTTCCTGTTTCAAAGTCTTTGCGCTTGTGGATGGGTGTATCAGCAAACCGAATAGACAGTCTTTGTTTTTCTCTTTTCAGATTTTTTGCCGTTTCTAACCCAGATATTTTCGTATCATGTCTGCCGTCTGCTTGCCGCATGCCGCTTTGCCCGCGTCGTTTAAATGAATTTCATCTTCTGAGATATACTGCTCTCTGTCTTTGTAAACCAGCTCGAACAGATCGTTTACCGGCAAATCCTGCTCCCTTGCAATTTTATACAGCACCGCATTATACCGGCGTACCGTTTCTACCGTTAAGGTAACTTTACCGGTTGTGGGATCGCGCCGGTTATCTACTTTCGGCGGCGTTGTGGTTGCTATGATAATATGAGGCGTTTGCTTTCTCAGTTCCCGGAGAATACGCCGTACATTCTCTTCATACTGATCAATCGGGGTAAACGAGCCGTCCTCTTCATGCCGGATCACGGCGTCCCAGATTCCGTTATTCCAATGCACCAGATCAATTTCCGGCAAATGTTTAAGCCACAAATGCGGCACCAAATTGTTTAAGGTATAGCCCGTCCAGCGCGCGTTCTCATTGGTGCGCGTGCTCTCCCCCGCTTCGCTTTCTGCCGTATACCCCGGATAATATATTTTTGCTGTTCCGTCCAGCAGACGCATCACCTCGTCCTGATAATTCATCCTTATGGAATCCCCGATTAAAAATACATTTTTCATTTCTATCCTCTCCTATATCAAAATAAACGAAACTTTCCCGCCGCTGTCAAGCTGCTGTCAGCCACCCCAAAACTCCATTTTCCGCGATTATGTTTGTCGCCATACGGTCTGTGCCCTTACGGAAAAAACAAACAAGGACGCCGAACACTTGCCAGTTTCGTCGTCCTTTGCTTCGTTTCAAGACTTTTAAAATAAAAGCATTATACCCTATTTCTCCTGCCTGAATAGGGCGACTTTTTTCAGCTGTCTGCGCGCAAAGCTTATACAGCCCGGTGCTTTTTATAGCTTACTGCCCTAATGTCTTTAAATATTCGCGGCTCTTCTTTACAGCTTCCAGCGACGGCAGTTCATAGGTTTGATCCTGCTCTACAATCACATATTCCGCGCCTGCTTTTTCTGCCGCTTCCAAAATCTCGGTGAAATTCTGAATGCCGTCGCCGCAGGGCGCAAACTTAAATCCGGTTTCTTCCTTGCTTGCTTTCTTCTCTTCTTTGCCGTCGCTTCCGATAAGCGCATAAACCGGACCGGCACCCAATTTTTCGCAAACAAAGTCTTTTAAATGTACAACCGGTGCACGGCCTGCGTATTTAAGCAGATACTGTGCCGGATCGTAACCTGCATAATGTACCCAGCAGGTATCAATTTCGGTTTGCAGCAAGTCTGCCGGAATCGTTTCATACAGCCAATCTAACTTAAACTTTCCGTCTACCTTTTCAAATTCAAAATCGTGGTTGTGATACAGCATGGTAATCCCGTTGTCTTTCAACAGCTTTGCAACCTTTTTAATATCTTCAACCGACTGCTCAAATGCTGGCGCGCCTTTATGATTTTCCGGGCCCATCCACGGGATTGCACTGTACTGTACGCCCAATGTTTTTATGTAATCAACCGCTTTCTGTCCTTCCTGCAAAAACCAACCATAGTTCTGATGCACCGAAACCGCCTCTAAAGAAAGCGTATCTAACATCTCCTTAATTTCCTCTGCCGTTTTATCGAAATAACCGGCAAATTCTACATAGTCATATCCCATTTCTTTAATGGCTTTGAGGGTGCCATACATATCTTTTTCCATTTCGTCGCGAACTGAATAAAGCTGCACGCCTACCTTAAATTTTTTCATGATTCTTCCTCCCTTTTTAAATCCATCGTTATTGTTTAAAAATCATAGTTTTATTATAGTATAGTCCTTTAAGATTGTCAATCACTTTTTCGGTTTTGCGAGGCAAATTTCTTAGGCGCCATCCCACAGCTGGCTTTAAACAGCTTAGAAAAATTAAACGGATCATCATATCCAACCATGCGCGCCACCGTCGACACGCTGATTCCCGCACTTAAAAGCTTTTTTGCCTCCTTTATGCGTTTGTCCAGCAAAAACTGCTGCATACTGCGTCCGGTTTTCTGCTTAAATATCCGGGACAAATACCTTCTGTCCAATCCGATGGAAGCGGCAACACTTCCAATCCGCACCGGATACATATAATTAGACACCAAATAGTTCTCTGCAATCTCTACATAATTATGATTTTTCTTTTCTTTAAAAATTTCCGCAAGAATCAGAAAAAGCTGGCCGGCAAGATATTCTTCCCGCATATTGGCCACGTCCTTGGCTTTGCGGATGTTTAAAAACAAATTGGTATCCATTTCAAAAACCGGATGCTTAAGCACTTTTAACTGATTTGCAAGACTTCCGTTAAACTCAATCCAGATATAATACCACGGCCGTTTTTCATCTGCTGTATACACGGTAATCTCATCCGGTTTGATTAAAAAAGCTTGTCCCGCCTTGACCGGATAGTTTTTTCCGTCTTTATATAATCTTCCCTCTCCCTCTATGACGCAATGTATCAGATAATGGCTGCGCACCGCCGGACCGAAGCTGTATCCGGGCGCACACCGCTGGTAGCCGCACATCACCGGATTTAATTCCGTAAACGTTTTGTTTTGTAGGGGAATATTATAATACATAGCCCTTGCCTCCGTTTCTGTTCCACTAAGTTTCATTATACCATATTTAAGTTACATTTTGCAATGTTTTTTGTATAGAAAATATGGTATATTGGAAAAAACGAAAGGAGTATCCTTATGATTAAAATTACTTTTATGGGTGCCGGGAGCACGGTATTTGCCAAAAACGTACTGGGTGACGTTATGCTGTGTGAAAATCTGTGCGACGCAGAAATCGCCCTGTATGATATTGATGGTGAGCGCTTGGAAGAATCCTGCTTACTGCTGAACGCAATCAATGAAAAACTCAATAATAAGCGTGCAGTCATCCACAAATACCTTGGCGTTGAAAACCGCAGAGAAGCGCTCAAAGACGCTGACTTTGTTGTAAACGCCATCCAGGTCGGCGGCTATGAGCCCTGCACCGTTATTGATTTTGAAATTCCTAAAAAATACGGCCTGCGCCAAACCATCGCAGACACGCTCGGCATCGGCGGTATTTTCCGCGCTCTGCGCACAATCCCTGTCCTGCGCGATTTCGCAGAAGATATGCAGGCGGTTTGCCCAAACGCTTGGTTCTTAAACTATACAAACCCTATGGCTATGCTCAGCGGCTATATGCAGCGCTTTACGGATGTAAAAACCATTGGCTTATGCCATAGCGTACAGGTATGCGCAAAAGACCTTCTGGAAAAGCTGGATATCAAAACAGACGGCTTTATTGATAAAATCGCCGGCATCAATCACATGGGCTGGCTTTTAGAAATTACCGATATGCAGGGCAATGACTTGTATCCGCTCATTCGTCAGAAGGCGGCAGAAAAGAACGCTTCCGAAAAACACAGCGATATGGTTCGTTTTGAATATATCAAACATTTGGGTTACTACTGCACCGAAAGCAGTGAGCACAACGCGGAATACAATCCCTTCTTCATTAAACCCAACTACCCGGAACTGATTGAAAAATTCAACATCCCGCTGGATGAATATCCGCGCCGCTGTGTAGAACAAATCAAAAACTGGAAAAAACAGAAGGAAGAAATCTTTGCCGGCGGAGAAATCAAACACGAACGCAGCCGCGAATACGCTTCCCATATCATGGAAGCCATGGTGACCAACACCCCGTATAAAATCGGCGGCAATGTCATCAACAACGGTCTTATCACCAATCTGCCCGCAAAAGCGTGCGTTGAGGTGCCCTGTATGGTAGACGGAAACGGCATTCAGCCTACCTATATCGGCGAACTGCCTTTGCAGCTGGCTGCCATGAATATCACCAACATCAATCCGCAGCTGCTTACCATTGAAGCGGCGGTTACCAAAAACAAGGATTATGTATATCAGGCAGCTATGCTCGATCCGCATACAGCCGCACAGCTCTCCATTGACGATATTGTTTCTATGTGTGATGAGTTGCTGGAAGCGCATAAAAACGCCGGATTCCCCTGTCTCGTTTAATTTAGTCTTTTTCCTACCCTTTTTATACGCAGGTGGTTTTGCACCCCCTGCCTAAAAAGCAGACTTTTATAAATAAAAGTCTGCTTTTTTATTGACAACTTGTAAACAATTTTGTATAATGCCCATGAATATAAAAGATAAGGGAGATATTTATATGAACAAAGAACGTTATTTTGGTCTGCATTTTGATTTTCACGCAGGAAACGACGCAAACATCGGTGTCCGGACAACCAAGGAAGATATCCTTACGTATATCCGTAAGGCGCGTCCCGACTTCATTCAATGTGACTGCAAAGGGCATCCCGGTTATGCCAGTTACCCCACACAAATCGGAACACCGGCGCCGCATATGGCACAGGATAACTTAAAAATCTGGTGTGCCGCAGCAAAAGAAAGCGGTATTCCGATTTATATGCATTATTCCGGAGTTATGGACGGTGCTTATGTTGAAAAGCACCCCGAAGACGCCGCCCGGGACGAAAACGGCGCGCACAACGGGTGTGCCAGTGTGTTTGGAAAGTATGTGGATCGTCTTTTAATTCCGCAAATCAAAGAACTCATTGACCGCTATGATATAGACGGCGTCTGGATAGACGGTGACTGCTGGGCGGTTACACGTGATTACTCGGAAAACGCAAAACCGTATCTTAAAGAAAACATGACGCTCTTAGAGCATAACCAAATCATGCGCAAAGGGTATCTTGCCTATCTTGCGCACTATACAGAGCAGCTGCACGCCTATAAACCCGGATTTCAGATTGCCAGCAACTGGGCATATTCTTCCTACATCCCCGAAAAACCGGAAATTCCACTGGACTTCCTTTCGGGCGACTTCCCGGACAACAACAGCGTGCATATTGCGCGCTATGAAGGCCGGTGTCTTTGCGCGCAGCACAAGCCCTGGGATTTAATGGCATGGGGCTTTGAGCGCACAAGCGGCGCACAGAAAAGCGCCGTGCAGCTTATGCAGGAGGCGGCAATGGTTCTTTCGCTTGGCGGCGGATTCCAGGTGTATATCACGCAGAACCGGGACGGCAGTCCCCGAAAACAGGACGGAAATGGATTACAGCTTCTTTCGGATTTTGTTCAAAAGCGAAAACCTTTGAATTTCAAAAAAACGCCTGCCGCACAGATCGGCGTGTTTTATTCGGCGGAAAGCCGATATAAAAAAAGCAATATTTTCAACGCCGCCGGCGCTACCGACGCGTTAATCGGTGCGCTGGACTGCGTTTTGGACGCGCAGTATACTGCAAATATCGTGCTGGAATATCAGTGCGACACGCTTTCAGACTACGCCGCTGTGCTGGTTCCGGAATGGGAAGACATGGGAAAACAAACCGAAAACGCCCTGCTCTCT
>CALXJH010000113.1 GCA_944388555.1 uncultured Clostridia bacterium | reverse complement strand
GTTGTAGGTATAACAACGTATCGCTTGCAGCACACTTAAATCTTCTGCGTGATTCAATACCTCTCTATCCATCATTGCCGCAATACTTTCGAAAGGTGAAAGTGTTTTTCCGGCCGGAAAATCAGATCCCACCGCAACAGGGATTCCCGCTTTAAGATAACTTTGCATTGGAAACACATAATCTGATCTGCTTCCAAAATATTTTTGATATAATTGTCCCCATTGATGAATGAATAATGGGTTTGCAACCGGAATGATTCCTAACTTTTTTATTCGCATTATTAAGTCCGGCTGTGTAATCATACAATGTTCAATACGATGCCTTGCATCTTTACGCGGATATTGTTCCTGCGCTTTTTCATAAGCGTCTAACATCGCTTCTACCGCCTGATCGCCAATGGCGTGCGCCGTGATTTGAAAGCCTGCTTTGTGTCCGTTTAATACTACTTTGTCTATCTCTTCTCTTTCAAAGGAAAGCGGATATGTTTTATGATTATGCGCAAGCGGCTCTCTTGTGGCACATGTACCTGCAGAGGAAGATCCATCTATCATAATTTTCAAGCAGCCCATTTTCAGATTTTCTGTTCCAAACCCTGTAAAATACCCGTTTTCTATCGCGGTTTGCGCCGTTTTTATCTGCGCTTCTTTTCCGTAACAGGAAAAGAACATGGGATAGAAACACACATCTAATTGTCCGCGCTGTTCTGCCTTCTGCAAAGCTCTGTAAATAGGTCCGCCGTATGCGCCGGCATCATGCACCATTGTTATACCGTAGGATTTTAAAATTCCTGTTACCTTTTGAATACTATTTAGCACCTCGCTGTCCGGATATTCGAAATTCGCGCGCTGCATCATACGAAAATGCGCCGTTTCCCGAAATAAACCGGTCAGCTTTCCGTTTTCGTATTCTATAAATGCCTGCGGAAAATCATCTTGCGATTCGAAGAATCCGCACAATTCCAGCGCTTTTGTATTGTAAACAGCCAAATGCCCGGATACATGCACAAGCATAACGGGATGATCCGGTACAACCTGATCTATATCCCATCTTGTAGGGTGTTTTGCCGGCGTGAATTGTTCCTGATTATATCCTTCTGCCTGGATCCACTCTCCTTTTGGCACATGCATCGCTTCTTTTTGCAACGCCTCCAGAAGTTCTCTTAAAGATACGGCATTTATGGCAGACAGAGGTTTTCTGCCTTGCACGCCGGCTAAAACAACATGACAATGTGCATCACAAAAACCTGGAACAACCGACCTTCCCTGCAGATCAACGATTTCTTTGCAATTAAAGAATTCTGCACCCGCAGCATCTCCGATATATACAATTTTATTTTTTTTAATTACCATTGCGGTCGCCACTGTATTTTGCGCATCCGCAGTGATAATTTCTCCATTATAGAATAACAAAGCTTTTCCCTCCCTTGCAGAAGTTAGTGTTTGCTTTCTATTCTAAAATATACTTGCCTTTCTCCAATATTTTAGTTTCTCCGTGCAAAGTAACTTTGCACGAAACAGGGATTTCCAGTTCATACCGAACGCCTTTTTCGGTATATTCCCAGGCAGACATTACTTTTCCGTATCTTGAATCAAACACCGCTTTCAAATCTCCCAACAGCCGATTCGGTACGGGGGCAATCTCTAAACCTTCGCCGGTCATTTTAATACCTGCCGCCACTTCGAATACCCACTGTGCAACCGCCCCATAGGCATAGTGGTTAAAAGAATTCATATCCTTGCTCCAAAACGAACCGTCTTCTTTGATGCCGTCCCAATGCTCCCAAATGGTTGTTGCACCTTTTTCCACCGCGTATAACCAGGACGGGAACTGATTCTGCAATAAAAGCTGATACGCCGTTTCCGCATATCCGTTGTCACTTAATGCAAATAACAGATAAGGCGTACCTACAAATCCTGTTGTCAGCCGGGTTCCGTTTTGCACAATCATTTCATGCAACGCATCTGCGGTTTCTTTCTTTCGATCTGTCAGATCAAAAAAAAGTGCCAGCACATGTTCGGTTTGCGTTTTAAAAACCGGAAAGCGTTCTATAAATGCCGCTCTTGCCTGCGCCGTTTTTTCCTCATATACCCGGTAGTCTCTTCCGATCACTTTTGCTGCCTTTGCCACCAACTGGGTTGTATACTTATAATAAGCGCTGGATACAAAATCCTGATCGGTTGCACCGCGATAATTTCCTTCGCCGGCATCCAGTCCCAGCCAATCTCCATATCCGGAATGTCCAGTCCATAAATGCGGATCATCGGTTGTGCTTTCCATGTACGCAACCCATTTTTGCATCATGGGGAAACATTCTTGCAAAACGTCGGTATCGCCGTATACTTCATACACCTGCCACGGGCATATAACCGCCGCATCTCCCCATGCCGCGCTGGCATTTAGCGCATTGATGCTTTGTTTAAAGTTGTATAAGACATCCGGTACTACGAATGGAATTTGCCCGTCAAACCGCTGCTCGGTTTGCATATCCCGCAGCCATTTTCTAAAAAATTTATGCACATCGTATTGGTAGCACGCCGTTTTTGCAAACACCTGTGCGTCGCCCGTCCAGCCTAAGCGTTCATTTCTTTGCGGACAATCGGTCGGTACATCTAAAAAATTGCCTTTTTGTCCCCAGATAATATTTTCAAACAGCCGGTTTACGTTCTTATGCCTCGTTTCAAGCCATCCCGTACGCCTGATCTGAGAATGTACAACAATGGCTTTAAAATCGTCTGCCTTTGTTCCTGCCGGACATTGGTCCACACGAATATACCGAAATCCATAAAAAGTAAAATGTGGTTTATAAGACTGCCATCCATCTTTGCATATATAACGGTAACGGCAAAGTGCTTCCCGGTAATTCTCGTTATAGAAATTTCCGTCTTTATCCAAAACTTCTGCAAACGACAGTACAATTTCCTCTCCTTTTTTGGCCTGCAAAGCAACAGAAATATATCCTGTAATTTCCTGTCCGAAATCAATCACCCACTCGCCCTTTGGCGTTTTAAACGAGCGTATCGGTATGAGCGTTTCCTGCTCCCGTATTTCCTCGCCCTCCTGCGGAATCAGAACGGTTTTATTCGCGCTGGCTTTTTTCACCGGAAACATTTCAGATACCGCATTTGCGTCATACACTTCTCCGTCATAAATATCCGATGCGCGCACCGGACTTTTTTTAGATTGCCAGCTTAAATCTGTAAAAACAGTTTCTGCTTCGTTTTCATAAATCAATGTAATTTCGGCAATTATATTTGGTGTTGTCCAAATCCTCGGCGTTTTATCTCGCGTGATTTTCCCCCGGTACCAGCCGCTGCCTACCGAAATTTCAAGTGCATTGTCTCCTTCTTTTAATAAATCCGTTATACAATACGTCTGATACTGCAGACGCCGCTCATAATTGGTCCAGCCGGGCGCTAAAATATATTCGCCTACTCTTTTCCCCTCAATATAAGCTTCATAAACACCGGTCGCCGTCACTGTTAGCGCTGCGTCCCGCAGTCCGCCTTTTACCTGTATGTTCTTACAAAAGGTAGGACAAACCTCTCCGAAATCCGCTTCGGGTGTAATCCACATTGCTTCCTTTAACACGCTGCATTCCTCCTTCTATTTATAATATCCTATCTTTAAAACAAAATGATTTTCGATCACTTTCGCGTCAGCAATCTTTGCTGCATAACCTGGCTTGCTTCTTCTTCTAACAGATCTTCTAACGCACCGAATCCAACAATTCCGTCCGGCCCGTATTTTTGTATCAATGCGCGTTTTAATAAAATATCGGCAAGCATTGGATTTTTGGGGAGCAGGGGCCCATGCAAATAGGTGGCAAAAACATTCTTTTTCAGCACACCTTCAAATCCGGACTTTCCATCATTTCCATAGCCACTCAGTACTTTCCCCAAAGCCGTTTCTTTCTTTATATCCGTCCTGCCGCCATGATTTTCGAATCCGACAACCCGAAATGTCTGTCCATCTATACTGCATTGCAGCACAATATTACCGATTAGTCTGTCTTCTCCGCGATACGTATCTATATCTAAAACACCCAATCCCTGTATGGTTTCCTCCCCCATCTGATAAAAGTTCCCCAACAGCTGATATCCGCCGCAAACCGCGGCAATCACGCCGCCGGATTCCGCATAATCACATATCTCATTGCGGATATGCTGTAACTTACTGCAAACCAGTTTTTGTTCACGGTCGGATCCACCGCCAAGAAACAATAGATCCGTATGCTTAAGATCCGGCATGCTTTCTCCCGTAACCTCGTGAATATTTACCTCTATTCCGCGCCATACACATCGTTTTTCGAGTGTTGCAATATTGCCGCGGTCACCGTATAAATTTAAAAGATCCGGATATAAGTGTGTAATATTGAGTATTTTCATTTTTCCAGCTCCTTCAAAAGCGTTTGTGTAGAAAACAACGCCGTATAGTTCACCAAAATATACAAAGTCTCGCCTTTCCCGGAAAGCGCCGCATCCAGCGCAGCCTTCATATCAGAATACAAACCGATTTTGTGTGCATCGATGCCAGCATATTTTAAGCGAAGGCCCATATCCGCATACCGGCTTCCGGATGTTTTATAGGACAAAACGAGGCGATCTTTTACAAGCGCATCAAAATCCACGTCCCATAGCCATGAAACATCCCGCCCGTCCTGTGCGCCGTCGTTAATGGCAATAATGATATCTTTGGTTCTCGGATCCTCCAGCACCGAACTTACCGATTGATTGAATCCTGCAGGATTTTTTGCCAGCACCAGATAAACCGGCTTCCCTCCTATACAAAAAGTTTCCATACGTCCGATCTGCGGCGTGTAAGCCTTTGTACATTTTTGCACTGTCTGAAAGGCAATCCCACATTCTAAAGCCCCTGCCATGGACGCCAGAACATTATAAATATTATACATGCCTCTTCCGTTCAATTCGATTTCGCCAAAACCTGTAACCGTAAAGGCTACACGCGGGAAAACTTGTATGTTTTCTGCATTATAGGTAATTTCGGGACGTGTAAAGCCACAGCTGCATGTATAGTCGCCCAACTGGCTGAAGTGGTAAAAACGATAGTTCAGCGGGCGGCCGCAAAAATAACAGAATTTTCCTTCTTTAATATTGCTCTCGTAAGCGTGGAAGGACTCTTTTATCCCAAAAAAACGCTTCTTGTTTTCAAAAGGCTGCACAGTTGCCGCAACCAAGGGATCGTCGCTGTTGCAGATCAATGTCGCTTTCGGCGCTAACGCGATGGCTTGTTTTAAGTACTGCATAGTCATATCAATTTCGCCATAGCGATCCAGCTGATCACGGAATAAATTGCCGATAATGATTTTTGTCGGTGTAATAAAAGCTAAAATGTGTTTTGCCCACGCCTCATCCATTTCAAGGCATGCAACATCCGCTTCTATTTTGCCTGTCCAGCCTGCTTTTTGAATAAACGCACACGTTACGCCCGAAAGCAGATTTGCGCCTATGCGATTGGCTACAACACTTTTCCCTTCCGCCTCAAAATAATCTGCCAGCAAATTGTTGGTCGTTGTCTTGCCGTTGGTACCCATAACCGCTAAAATGTCCCCTTTTACCTTTTCTGCCATGACATGCAAAATATCGGGGTACAGCCGGAGCGCAACCGCACCGGGCGTGGTTGTTGCCTTTTTGCCCATGCATTTTAGCAATAAAGCAACACATTTACAAATAAAAACTGTTAAAAAATAGCGCATTTTTCCTCCAACCATGTATATATTTCTTTTAAACTGTGCATACTACCAGTACCTCACAAAAACACATAACCCCTTTATTTGGCGTCCTTACGGGCGCTTTCTTTTTTGCGCGCCGGTAAGTACTGATACAAATCGCACCGGATCATACCGTTATACAGTTTTCTTTTTTTCGTTGCCTGCATTCCAAAATATGACTCAAAATCCGCAAGGGGGGTTAAAGCAAACATAGACCAATTGTTTAGCTTTCTGTACACATCGCCCATCTCTTTTGCAATTTTTTGACAGGCTTGCCGATCCAGCAAACGTTCGCCATAGGGCGGATTACATACGATTACGCCATTGGCAGCGCCGTTTTCAAACTTTTTTACCTCCTTGCATGTTACCGTAATCAAGTCGGATACGTGCGCTTTTGCAGCGTTACCTGCCGTAAGCTGTATCGCCGCAGGATCAATATCAGAGGCAAAAATGCGAAGTTTTGAGCTGCGTACGGCTTCTCTCGCCTCTTCCCGCGCATCCTTCCAGACTTGTTCCGGCACATATTCCATATGCTCTGCCGAAAAATGTCTGAACAATCCCGGTGCAATGTTTTTGGCTATCAGCGCCGCCTCTATCGGAATTGTACCTGATCCGCAAAATGGGTCTGCAAATACGCCGTCATAACGAAAACGGCTCAGTATCACCATAGCCGCTGCCATTGTTTCGCGAAGCGGCGCATCATTATGCAGCAAACGATAACCTCTTTTGTGCAGACTGACACCCGTTGTGTCTAGCATGAGTGTCGCCGTATCTTTAAAAATACGAAATACAATCTGGTGTATTTCTGCCGTTTCTGTTAATTCCTGTACGTTTAATTGTTTTTTTAACGCTTCCGCAATGCTTTTTTTCAAAATCCGCTGACAATCCGGCACACTGTGCAGTGCAGATTTTAAACAGGATCCTTTTACCGGGAACTTGCTTTCCGCGCCTAAAAAAGCGCCCCATGGCAGCCGGCTTGCGCCATCGAACAGCTCCGTAAAGGATCTGGCTGGGAATTCACCCAGTTTGATAAGCACACGTTCTCCCGTTCGCAGCCAGATATTTGCCCTTGCAATGGCTTCCGCATCCCCCGTAAACGTGATACGTCCATCTTCTACCACCGTAGTTTCATATCCTAAATTTCTGATTTCCCGCGCTGTTACAGATTCCAATCCGAACAGCACCGGCACTACCAACTCAATTGTTTTCATATTTTCTCCTGTCCTTCGTTTCGGTTGTCTGCAACAACGGATTTTCGATACGCACCCGGTCTTTGTCCTGTTTCCTCTTTAAACACATTTGAAAAGTAGTTAGAATCTGAAAATCCTGTCAAAAACGCAATTTCATTGACAGGCAAATCTGTCTGCGCGAGCAAATGCTTTGCCTGTTCTATTCTTCTTTCTCGTATATATACCTGTATAGGCTTGCCATAATTACGTGTAAACAACCGACTGATATAAGATGTGCTGCAATGACATGCATCTGCAATATCTTGCAGTGTTATTTTTTCAGCAAAATGATAATCCATATACCGTAGTGCGTGCCCATAAAGATAGTCGCCCGTCTGCCCTGCTGTGCTTTCGGGTATCTGCAAATAATAAAGAATCAGCATACAGGCAAGCGGCATAACCAACGTTTCCACCCATTTCTGATCGGGAACATCCTCTTTGAGGCAGCGGTCAAACTGCCGAACCAACACCCGTTTATCCATATCAAATTTTTCTGCAAAATGCAGCATTTTGTTCCTGTCACCTTTATAGCCGCTTGCGCTGATAAATCCCAATATTTCGTCCTTATAAACCAATGGAATCACAAACTCTGCCACTCCGGTATAACAGCAACCGAAAAAGGCGCCGTCCTTTGCCGTATCATACACTTTATATTGTCTTTCAATACATGTATCCCATACCATTTTACAGGATTTTACATACAGGCAATATGGATTATAATGAATATTATATGGGGCAAGATAACGCATAACCGTGCTGAATTTTTTCCCATTGCAGTGGACGGTAATCTCTAAATCATGCGTTTTTTTCAGATATTCAATATACCGGATAATATTTTTTATCATACAACCGCCTCAGGACAAAATATTATAGTTTTCAGGTTGAATTTTTAAGGAATTTTGTTTTATTATACTATAAACTAAAATAAAAGTAAAGAACAGGAGGTAATTTTTATGAAATTTTACACAGAGCCGCAACGGCAAATTCCCATTACGCAAGAAGCAGATGTTTTGGTGGTAGGTGCAGGCCCTGCCGGCATATGCGCTGCCATTTCGGCGGCGAAAAACGGTGCACGCACGCTTTTGGTTGAACAATGCGGCTGTGTGGGCGGTATTTCTACCGCCGGTTTAATGAGTCACTGGACGGGTAACAGCGGAAGCCGGTTATATCATGAAATTCTGCGCAAAAGTTCGGAAAGAAATGAATATTCAAAAGAATGGACTGTACAAATTGATCCCGAAAAACTAAAAACACTCTATCTGGATATGCTGCAAGACGCGGGGGTTACTTTGCTGCTTTATACCTTTGTATCAGATGTGATTATGGAAAACAACACCCTTTGCGGCGTTATAATTGAAAACAAATCCGGGCGGCAAGCATTGTCTGCTAAGGTTGTCATCGATGCAAGCGGAGATGGCGATGTGGCGGCAAAAGCCGGCGTTCCCTACATAAAAGGCAGAGAAACAGACGGAAAAATGCAGCCTGCAACGCTTATGTTCAAAGTCGGGGGTGTAGACACAGAACACGCCGTATTTTTAGGTTCTTTTGAAAGCACTTTTCAAACAGAAAAAGGAGAATTACAGGCCCTTGCAAAGAAATATTTGCCGTATCCTGCCGGGCATGTGCTTTTATATAGGAGCACCTTGCCTGGTATTGTAACCTGCAATATGACCAACTGCATTGACATTGACGGAACAAACGCAGCGGATTTAACCCGTGCGGAACAAATCTGCCGCAGTCAAATTGAAAAAATCGTTGCGTTTCTACGTGATTATGTGCCTGGGTACAGCTCTTGTTACTGTATCAGCTCTGCCTCGCTGATGGGCATTCGCGAAACACGGCACTTTCAAGGTGTCCAAGTCTTAACCGAAACCGATATTTTACAAGCACGTGTTTTTGAAAACTGGGTTGTAAAAGACGCTTATTTTAACTTTGACGTGCATTGTATGAGCGGCGCCGGCTTAGACGAAACCGGCATGCAGGACAAATTCCCGCAAAAAAAAGGGTACACCATCCCTTACGGATGTTTAGTACCCCAAACCATAGACGGATTACTGTTATCCGGGCGCAATATCTCCGGTACACATCTGGCGCATTCTAACTTTCGTGTCATGCCAATTTGCGCAGGAATCGGAGAAGCTGCAGGCATTGCTGCTGCTATCAGCGTAAAAGAAAACTGCGCTGTACGTTCTGTAGATCCCAAGAAAATCCAGCAGCTCCTATAAGACTTTTTACGATATGACTTCTTGTATTTTTAAATGTAATCTGCTATACTATAGTTTAAACACGATATCTATATTTTTTTGCCAGAGGTAAATTATGATACAGCACCCGTTTCCGCCGCTTTACAACGCACAATCTGAAATTTTGATTCTTGGGAGCTTTCCTTCTGTTAAATCCCGCGAGCAGATGTTTTTCTACGGGCATCCGCAAAACCGATTCTGGAAGGTTCTTGCACATATCTATCATACGCAAGCGCCAGATACAATTGCCGACAAAAAATCGTTTCTTTTAGACCGCGGCATTGCTTTATGGGACGTTATCGCCAGCTGTGAAATTTCAGGAAGCGCAGACAGCAGCATCCGTGACGTTGTTGCCAACGATTTGACACCTATTCTTCAAGCAGCTTCCATTCGGCAAATTTTCGTAAACGGAAAAACGGCAGAAAAATATTTTAATCGATATACCAAACCGCTTATACAAAGAGATGCCATTTGTCTGCCTTCCACTTCGCCGGCAAACGCAGCTTGGACTTTAGAAAAATTGGTTGCGGCCTGGCAAAAAATCACTTTACGCTGACCGATTTTTCTGCTGTGCCCGCATGATTCACAATAATTTTACCTTTTGCTTTCTTATCATCCATAATAACTTCTTTTACCGCTGGCACAAGGATACGACCTGCCAGCGGATTTTTTATGCTGATGACCGGTGTTGTAATTTCTGCTTGCACCTCTGATTTTTCAAAACACAGATCCGCTTCCAGCATCTGACAATTTATAAGCTTTAATTTTTTACAGTAACAAAATGGCTGCGTTCCGATAATCTTACAATTTTCAAAGGTTAAATCTTCTGCATACCACGCAAGATATTCGCCTTTGACAACACTATCTTTAACTGTAACGTGCTTGGCATGCCAGAATGCGTCTTTTGTATCGAATTTGCAATTTTCAAACACACCGTTTTTTATATATTGAAAAGAATACTTTCCGGTAAAATCCACATTAGAAAATGTTATATTTTCCGATCGCATCAAGAAATATTCGCTGATCGCCTTGGTATCCCGCATATAAATATTTTTAACAGACCATCCGAATTCGGGCGATATAATATCACAATGCTCTATTTGCACATCCTTACATTCGCGAAGCGCTTTGATGCCGTGCATTTTTGTATCGATAATTTCAATCGACTTTGAATACCAAAGTGCCGCGCGGCAAAGTTCCGTCATTTCTGAATCGCAGATTTTTAAGTTCTTGTCATGCCAGAACGGATACCGCAGATTGCAAAAGCAATGTTCTGCAACAATGTCACGGCTTTCCTTCAGTGCGCTTTCCCCATCAGCCGGTCCGTCAAAAGCGCAGTTTCTCAACAGTACGCCGCAACTTCCGTATAGCGCTCTTTCTTCATCATAACTTTTATTTTCTATGTATTTCATTGCGATTTGCTCCTTCATAAAAATAAACTTTGGTGCTTTTATTTTTTCAGATATAGACAAAGATTTCAAGTATATGCTTTTATTATAGCACTTTTTTCAAAAAAAACAAGGACAGAATTGTCCTTGTTTTTTCCATGTTCTTAAACAGGATTTTTATAACTGTAAATCTGCCCGCAGGCAATTCTACTCCCGGCATTTCCTGCCGGCTGGCTTTTAAAATCGTCCGGCAAAGCATGTATCAGGATGGTCTTGCCGACAATTTCTTCTAAAGTAAAGCGATTGGTCAGCACCGTCATATAGGCGTATCCATAGTTTGAAAGCAGCGGCGGTAAATCACCCGCATGAAACGGATGCGGTTTGTTTTTCGGATTATAATGTCCGCCGGCATCCGAAAACGGCGCTTCGCCGCTTTCTGTACACGAACTGCCTTCATGAATATGGAACCCAAAAAATCCGCTTTCTTCGCCCTCCTGCGCCGGCAACCCATAGATTTGCGCGGTAACAAGCACACCCCACGCACTTTTTTCAAAATAGACTACACCGTATACTTCCGGATACTGTTTGCTCCCGCGCACTTCTGCCATGACTCGGTTTTTATCTCTGAACAACAGAATCACCCCCCTGTTTTCAGCATATGCAAACAGGGCATAAAGGGTTTTTATCTGTTAACAATGAGAGGGATCTGTTCTTTGCTGTAAATCACCAAAAGTCATGCCATAGTTTCAAGCATTTTCAAGGTTACTTGATAGTTTAAATTTTTACCATTTAGATAGCGCTGGGCTTCCTCTTCCATATACTGCCCCATACGCTTGCACTCCTCTCCGGAGCTTCCGGCAATATGCGGTGTGAGAAATACATTTTTCATGCTATAAAAAGGATGCGCATCTTCACATGGCTCCGGCCAAGTAACATCTAAAACTGCACTACGGGCAGGCTCTTCTTTAAGCGCCCGTACCAAATCTTCTTCCACCACCTGCGCACCTCTTCCAGTATTGATAAAAGTTGCGTTTTTCTTCATTCGTGAAAACAAGGCATAATCTAACATGCCAACGGTCTGCGGTATATTTGCAATATGGTTGGAAACCGTCTGACAGTTTTCAAAAATTTCCGGAAGAGAAACCATCTGCACCTGCAGGCTTTTTGCCTTTTCTTGTGTTACAAACGGATCATATGCATAAACATGCAACGCGTATTCTTTAAGCCGCTGTGCAACGCCCGCTCCGATGGCGCCCAAGCCCAGCAACCCCACTTTGGTTCCAAAATTGCCGCTAAATGATTTAAAATGCCGATACGCTTCATCTCTTCCGCTCGGACTTCTGCACATTCTGTTTGCCAAAAAGAAACCTTTATTAGCCAGAATAATCTGCGACACCGTATATTCTATGACCGGTACACTATTTGCCATCCACGCACTCACCACCGCAATGCCGCAGTTTAAAAACGGTCTTGCAAAAAACTGTACACTGCCCGCTCCGTAAAATACCACTTTTAAATTTGGAAAATAGTTTTTAATTTCTTCCTCGGTAAAGACCGGAAATCCCCAGGTAGAAAAGATGCACTCTACATCCTGCAATAAATGCGCTTCGGATTTGCTATAAATCCCGTCATAAAATGCAAACAGGGTTTCTAAATGCGCCTTTGTTTCCTCGCTATAGACTAAGGCAATATTTTCCTTTTTTTCATTTACAAATGCCGCTTTCATGGTACGCCTCCTCTATATTACGCAATGCACCAGCCTCATAAGGCAAATACACACCGTTATCCTGTGGCAGGAATTCAAGCAGAAATGCAATATTTCTTGCTTTTGGCATTTCCCGCATAAATTTTTTCCAGATTGTTTGTCCTTCTGCCAGATGTCTGCGCCGTGCGTCTTGATCCCAGAAAAACACATGCACGATATCTATAAAGGGCGCCACCATTCGGATTGCCGCCAGATTTTCTTCCAAAGTTTTCTTAAAATCCGGCTGCCAATACAGCCCGCAATTGCGCTCTTGTATTTCCTGCATCAGCAGTGCTGCACTTTCTTTATTGTCTGTCAGGGTATTTGGATGATATTCAAAATCCACTCGAATCCCTTTCTGTGCTGCCATGCGGCAGATGTTTTTTGCTTCTGCAACCATATCTGCCCGTTCTTTCTCCGTTACCACACTACTGCTTTTTTCCCCTGCCCAAATGCGCATAATGGGTGCTTTAAGTATTTCTGCAGCGTACAGATAGGCTTTAAAATCCTGCCCTTTCCCAAGCTTGTAGTACGTTCCGTAAGAAGAAACAGAAAGTTTGCTTTCTTCTGTTATTCGGCGGATATATTCCACCCGCTGCAAATCCGTTTCAGGCGCATGTACGTCACTGCCCCACTCTATCAAGCCAAGCCCCGCCTGTTTTGCCAAGCGCACAACTTCTTCGGCTTCCACTTTCCGGAAGGTAACCGAAACCAATCCTTTGTTTACCATATAACTTCCTCTTTTCCATCTCTATATTTTATTATACACATTTTCAAACCACGTTTCGCTCTTTGGAATAGGCAGCGGTTTTTCCAGCCAGGCCTTGTTTTCCTGCGTATATACCACCCAATTTTGCTTCTCACCCTGTCTTTTGGTTTTTTCTAACGTGACTGCACCGCCCCGCGCGCCAATTTCATCACACCAAAGACGCATGGCGCATAAGACTTCTCTTGCCGTCAAAAGCATATCTCTGCATTTGAGCAGCCGGAACAACTGTTTTGGCTGTACCGCGCCAATATTTTGAAAGAAGTCTTTTAGGAAAACGCTAACCGTAGCATGTAAATTTTCTATTTCCTGCTGATTGCGTAAAAATCCCGCAAACCGGCTCATTCTATCTTGTATATCCTTACACACTTCATCAAGTGTGCGATTGTATGTCTGCGCAAAACAAATCTGATTTAAAAATTGCTCTGCCTCCTGTGTAAGCAACCGTTCGTCTGCTTCCCACGTTCTTTGTTGTGCGAAAACATGCTGCGCTGCGCGCATGGAACTGACTTGTGTTGAATTTAACGCCGATCCGCCCGGACGATAAACGCCAAAAACGCCTGCAGCCTCACCTATGGCGTACAAGCCGTCTATATTTGTCTGATAGTTTTTATCAATCGCAATGCCGCCGTTTTGATGCTGTGCACAAACAGCAATCCTTAGCTTTTTTTTGGAAAGATCAATGCCGTGTGCGGCGTATAAATCTACCGCTTTGCGATTCATGGCAACCAGCCGCTTAAACGGCGTAGCCTCAACCGCATTTGAATTTTCCAAATATATTTTTGCCTCTAAAGGCAATGTCTCCCAGCAAAACCCTGCTGGATTTTTTGTAAAGTCCAGATATACCTTTCTGCCCAATAAGGTTTGTGCATGCACCAAGCAGTCTATTTTAGAGGAGTGATCCATCTTTCTGCTGTCAAACGGCCACTGATATCCTTTCTGAAAAATGCGCAGCAGCATTTCTTCTTCAGACATTTCTTCTAATAAAAATTCGCGTTCCGTTCCGTCTTCATCTACAGATATGTAGCGCGGCAGTACTTGCTGATATGTGCCGGATACATTCCACCGGAAATCTATAGACGCTAACCCATACTGCCATTCGGTTAAATTTGCCGTTTTTGCCCCAACTTCCACTGCCATTCCGGTCATGCCGCTCTGCGCGTACGGATAAACCTTATCTTTATATAAATAGGCACTTCCGCCCGTCGCCAGTAAAACAGCCGGTGTCTGAAACAAAATATACGTATTTTTCTCTAAATCCACGCCCAGTGCACCAGCAATTTTTTGATTCTGAACAAACAGCTTACATATCAAAACATGATCCAGAACACAAACTCCTTTATCTGCTGCCGCCTTTTCCAAAACCTCTGTCATATACTTAGACGTCAGCGGTCCTGCAGATGTCGCACGTTTGTTTTGGTCATGGTCCGTCTGATATCCCACAAATTCCCCATATTCATTTTTAGGGAAAGGCACCCCCAGTTCTTCCAATTTAAAAAAACATTTTAAGGCATTCGCACTTTCAACCAATGCCAAATCCCCCTGCATTGCCATCCCGTCATAATAAGTCTGCGCCATATCCGCTACGCTGTCCCGGCAATCAGAAGAAATTGCCAGCTTATAATACGTTTGTTTATCGCTTCCTGTGTTTCTGGATGTTCCCATACGCCGTCCTTCTGTTGCCAAAAGGATGTCTTTCATCCCCATGGCAGATAACGTGTGTGCCGCATTAAATCCGGCACAGCCGGATCCGATAATCAAACAGTCTGTCTTTAATTTTTTTAATTTTTCCATTTTCTTGTCCTCAATCAAAGTCTTTGAATGTGAAAACCGCCGTCCGCATGTATAACCTGCCCTGTGCAAAAATCAAAATCTCCGCTCAGCAGCGCACGCACACATTTTGCTACATCTTCCGGTTCTCCCATGCGCTGAATGGGTGTAAGCCCATTTTGTATGCGCTTGATATAACTTTCCTGGACGCTTTGCGTCATATCCGTCCGAATGATGCCGGGGCTGACTTCAAACACCGGAATATTATACGATGCAAGGCGGTCTGCAAATAATTTCGTAACCATAGAAATTCCTGCCTTGGAAATACAATATTCACCGCGCATAACAGAAGATGTATAGGAAGAACAAGAAGATATGTTAATGATTCTCGGCATATTTTCCGTTTGTCCTTCTGATTGGCAAATCATCAAATTTGCAAATTTCTGACACATAAAGAACGTGCCCTTCAGATTTGTACGCAATACCCGATCAAAGCTTCCGCTATCTACTTCCAAAATATCCTTGCGTACCGCGGGCGCAATGCCGGCATTATTAACCAGTCCGTACAACGGTCCTAAACTTTCGACCTGTTTATATAAGCGCTCCACTTGTTCCGGATCGGTAATATC
>CALXJH010000112.1 GCA_944388555.1 uncultured Clostridia bacterium | reverse complement strand
CTTTCTGCCACAGCGATCGCTTTTACAGAACCAAAGATTTTCCGTCTTCTTCTGTCATAGTTGATGATTTTAAAGGTTGCTTCTTTTCCAACCAATGATTCCAAATCTTCTGTATATCTTTCAGCCGCTTGCGATGCAGGAATAAATACTTTAGATCCGAATGCATAAGCAATAACACCGCCATTTACTACTTCTGCTATTTTAGAAGTAATAGGTGTGCCATTCTCATAAGCTTCTTCGAGCTGCTTCTGGCCTGCCAAAGATTCTAATTTCTTCATGGACAAGGTCACATAGCCGTCAACGTCGTTTACTCTTACAACAAACGCTTCTATTTCCTGACCAACTTTTAAAACCGAATTTATATCTACTGTCGGATCACAGGTAACTTCGCTTGCCGGAATTACGCCATCAGACTTTGTATCTAAATTTACATATACTTCTGTCGGGGTGATTCTGATAACAGTACCCTTAACGATATCACGATTATTTAAAGGCTTTAAAGTCTTTTCCAGTTCCTCCTCAAAATTTATTGTTGTTTTTTCTTCTACCATGTTCACTACCTCCTTTATTATGCATGCAGGAGTGGAAGCTCCTGCAGTAACACCAATCAAAGCATATTGTCCCAAATCTAATGGTTTTAATTCGTCTGCATTTTCTACTAAGAAAACATGTGGACAATATTTTTGTGCAACTAATGCAAGGCGCTTTGTATTTGAGCTATTTTTTCCGCCTACTACAATCACCGCATCACATTCTTGGCTTAATTGCTCGGTTTCCTGCTGCCGCAATGCAGTTGCATTGCAAATCGTATCTATTATATCACAGGTCGGCGCAATTTTCAATATTTTATTTTTAATTTCTTCCCATTTTTTTCTTTCAAATGTTGTCTGGGAGACTACGCAGGTTTTTTTATTTAAAATATCGGTATCTGATATATTTTCCGCGTCATTGATAACAACGGCATTATGACACCAGCCGAGGATTCCCTGCACTTCAGGATGTGCAGAATCTCCGACTACAACTATATTATAACCCTTTTCGGAATAATTTTCAACAATATTATGAATTTTTTTTACAAATGGACATGTTGCATCAATAATTTCACATTTCTTCTGTTTTAATATCTCAAGTTCACTTTTCGAAATGCCGTGTGAACGAATTACGATTTTAGAATGCGGCAGAGCATCGTCTGCGCTATGAATAATTTCAACGCCCTTTCTTTGCAAATCTGCAACTACCGCGGGATTATGGATAATTGGGCCTAAGGTAAACATGTCGGTGTTTTTTTCGGCTTCCGACTCTGCCAGCTGAACGGCGCGGTCTACCCCGTAACAAAAACCAGCTGTTTTTGCGAGCTTAATTTCCACTTGTTCCTTCCTCCCATAACAAACGAATGTGTCTCATCATTTCTGCTGCCGACTGCTTCAGTTCTTCATTGGTCATCTTTCCGTCTTTGGTCTGCATAAGCATTGGCTTCCCGAATTTAACCTTTATCGGCTTGAAAATCTTATATTTTGTAATAATAGCAGCAGGAATAACCGGTACTTTTGCTTTGTTTGCGATTACAACGGCGCCCGCTTTTGCTCCGTCATCTTCAATTTCTTCTACGCGTGTGCCTTGTGGGAAAATACCAAGCACATGCCCATCTTTCAACACCTTAAGCGCATTTTTAATTGCGGTTATATCTGTCTGATTCCTTTTTACCGGAAAAGCACCTAATTTTCTAAAAAGCCAGGCAAGCGGTTTGTGTTTAAACAGTTCGGCCTTTGCCATAAAATGAACTTGTCTGGGAGATGCAATATATAAAGAAAACACATCTAAATTACTTTGATGATTGGCGCAAAGAACAAAGGGATTTTTCATATCGTAATATTCTAATCCCTCAATCTGCATTGGATAAAAGATTTTAAAAATAGGTGCAACAATAGCTTTTGCAACAGTTCCAAAAGACATTTTCATTTACCCTCCTCATTTTTCTTTGTTTCAATCAGTTTTTTTAAAAGTTCAATGGATTGTTCTAACGTATTTCCGGTTGTATCTACAATTAGAGCGTCTTTTGCAGGTTTTAACGGTGCAAAGGCTCTGGAGCTGTCATTTTTGTCTCTATATTTCATATCTTCCAAAACGGCTTCATAAGTCGTTTGTGTTTTTCTTTGTAAAAGCTCCGCATAACGTCTTGCCGCACGGTCTTCAACCGTCGCTGTCAGAAAAATTTTGATATCTGCGTCGGGTAAAATATAAGTGCCGACATCTCTGCCGTCCATAATTACATTCTGCTTCGCAGCGAGCATGCGCTGCAACTCCACCAGTTTCAGGCGCACCGCAGGTATAACAGCAACATTCGATGCAGCTATAGAAACCTGTGGAACTCTGATTTGATCTGATACATCACTACCATTTAAAAAAATACGCTGCTGCTTATCTTCACAGCGAATGGTAAGCTGAATATCATCCAGCCGCTCTATTAGTGCATCCGGATTCTCTTTTACATCTATGTTATGCTGCAGAGCGAATAAACCTACCGCGCGATACATAGCCCCCGTATCGATATAAGTAAAATGAAACACGTTTGCCAGGGCTTTGGCAATTGTACTTTTTCCTGCGCCCGATGGACCGTCAATTGCAATCTGCATATTACTCATTCTCCTCTGTTTTTTCATTTCCTGCATATTCGCCTGCCAATCTGCCGGTTGCATAGGCAATCTGCAGATTAAAGCCACCTGTGTAGCCGTCTACATCCAGTATTTCGCCTGCAAAAAAAAGTCCTTTTACTTTTTTAGACTGCATCGTAGAAGGATTCACCTCCGTCACACAAACGCCCCCTCTGGTGACAATAGCTTCGTCTATTGGTCTTAAGCCCGTGCAGGATATACTAAAATCTTTCAAAAGGCTAAGCAATGCCTCCCGCTCTTTTTTAGTAATACTGTGTACAGGTTTTCTTGGATTAAGTCCCGCTTTTTCGATAACAACAGGAATGATTTTTTTTGGAAGCAAATCGACCAGCGCGTTGATAAGCTGTTTATTTGAATACTTTGAAAAATCGCGCAAAATCCGCGCATCTAACTGTTCCATACTAAGCGCAGGTTTTAAATCTACATGTATTGACCACGCAGTATGGGACGAAACTGATGAACTCAGACTCAGTATAACCGGTCCGGTTAACCCAAAATGTGCAAATAACATTTCACCAAATTCACTGCCCAGCAAATTTCCTTGCGCATCTTTCATTGTAACTGCAACATTTTTCAGTGTCAAACCTTGCAAATCAGAACAAACGGTATCCTGAGACTCCATAGGAACGAGTGCTGCCTGTACAGGCATAATTTTGTGTCCGGCATTTTGTGCAAATTTATATCCGTCACCGGTAGAGCCGGTAAGAGGATAAGAACAGCCGCCTGTTGCCAGAACAACACTTTTACAAGAAAATATCTGCCGATCCGTGCGCACGCCGGTAATTTGGCCGGATTCTATCAATAACTGTGTTGCCTTTGCTTGCATAACTATACAGTTATGCTCCCGTACATACCGTGCTAACGCTTCTGCTACATCCTTGGCTTTATCTGAAACCGGGAAAACTCTTCCGCCGCGTTCTGTTTTACAAGGCACGCCATGCGCCTCAAAAAAAGAGACTGCATCCTGACAGGTAAAATGATAAATAGCACTATATAGAAATTTCGGATTCCTCGGAACATTTTCAAAGAAATCTGCCGGATCTGCTGTATTGGTTAAATTACAACGGCCTTTGCCGGTAATTCTGAGTTTTCGGCCAAGCAATCCGTTTTTATCAACCAGCAAAACAGATTTACCAAGTTCCGCTGCCCGGCCGGCAGCCATCATACCTGCAGGTCCTCCGCCAATCACCAAAACATCAAAACGTTTTTCCATTTAATTCTCCTGATTATAGACATTATACTCTGCCCAAATATTTTCCAGTTCATTTAATGTTTGTGTGATTTCCTGCTTCTTTTTCATTCCAATAGCCACGATCAGCGCGTTGACCAAGCTTAATGGCGCTACCAAAGAATCGACAAAAGAAACCATATCGGTTTTTGCAAACAAGGATATATCCGAACACGGAACAAGCGGGGATTGCTGTGTATCGGTAATACTGATAACAGTTGCGTTCTTCCTTTTGGCATATTCCAACGCCTTAATCGTTCTGCGCGAATATCTCGGGAAACTGATGCCGATAATGACATCCCCTTCTTTGACACGCAGAATCTGCTCAAACATTTCGCTAACACTGGTTGTGTGCACAAGCCGAACATCGGTAAACAGCAAATTAAAATAAAACCCAAGAAAACTGGAAATTGCGGATGCGCTGCGAACGCCTAAAATATATAGTTTCTTAGCGCCAAGAATTTTTTCAACCGCTAAATCGAAATCGTATTTATCGACGTTTTCAAGTGTCGAACGCATTTTGCTGATATCTGAGTTAATTACTTTTGATAATATATCTTCATTTGCCATTTTATCATAGGCAATTTCAATACGCTGCAGCGAAGTTAACTTATTTTTGATAATCTCTCCAAGCGCAACCTGCAATTCAGGATATCCCTCGTAACCAAGGGCATTTGCAAAGCGTACAACGGTAGATTCGCTTACACCTACTTCTTTGCCAAGTTTTGAAGCTGTCATAAAGGCGGCTTTATCATATTGTTTTATAATAAATTCCGCAATTTTTTTCTGACCTTTGCTATAGGTTGAAAACGCCTCTTCTATTTGGCTCAATACATTATTACTCAAAATCCGATTCCTCGATTCTGTATCGCTCTTAAAGCGAATTAAATTCCTATGTGTCAATCGAGGCGCAGAAAATATTCTGCGCCTGAAAAGACTTATTTTTCGGTTGTATTTTCTGCAAACATTATGTGCAGTAAAATAACAAAAGAAATTATAAAACAGGATGCGTCTTAGCCTCTGTGTCCTTAAGATTTGGATCTGTCTTTAAGGTTTTCGCTTTTCTGTTTTCAAAGAATTTCAATGCAACTTGTTCAAAAAGCGCATAGGTCAAGACATCCTCGTCCTGCTGGATATATGTTTTGATCTCCTCACGTAATTTTTTGAGTTCCGGCTTGATTCTATCTGCCGGACGGCAGGTAATTCTTGGCTCATCACCGATAATTTTTTTGCATATTTCATGAGAAATTTCTACCGGTGTTTTACCATATTCGCCACGTACAATTGCTTTAGATTCTTTGGATACCATTTTGTATCTCTCACCCATTAAAACATTCAAAACAGCCTGTGTACCAACAATCTGGCTGGAAGGTGTAACCAGCGGCGGATATCCAAAATCCGCACGAACTCTCGGTACTTCTTTCAAAACTTCATCAAACTTATCTTCTTTTCCCTGTTCTTTAAGCTGGGAAACCAGGTTAGACAGCATGCCTCCGGGAACCTGATATAAAAGTGTATTGATATCTACACCCATAACCTTTGGATTCAAAAGACCGGAAGCCAGATATTTCTCACGCAGCGGTTTGAAATAATCCGCAATTTCGGAAAGTGCTGCAAGATCAAGGCCGGTATCCCGCTCTGTTCCCTGCAAAGTTGCAACAAGCGGTTCCGTTGCGGGTTGTGAAGTTCCCATCGCAAGCGGAGAGAGGGCTGTATCCACAACATCAACGCCTGCTTCGATTGCTTTTAAATATGTCATAGAAGCAACACCGCTGGTATAATGTGTATGCAGCTGGATCGGAATCTTAACATTCTTTTTCAAAGCTGTAACCAAATCATAAGCAACATAAGGTTTAAGCAATCCTGCCATGTCTTTAATACAGATTGAATCCGCGCCCATATTTTCTAAATCTTTCGCCATTTTTACAAAAGAGTCAATATTGTGAACCGGGCTTATTGTATAACAAACCGTTCCCTGTACATGTCCTTTTTCTTTTTTGCAGGCTTTGATTGCTGTTTCCAAGTTACGAACATCGTTGAGCGCATCAAAAATACGAAGAATGTCTACACCGTTTGCGATTGATTTTTGTACAAAATACTCAACCACATCATCCGCATAATGCCGATAACCAAGAATATTCTGTCCTCTAAATAACATTTGGATTGGTGTCTTTTTTGCTCTCTCTTTAATTTTTCTAAGTCTTTCCCACGGATCTTCGTTTAAGAAACGCAGGCAAGCATCAAAGGTTGCGCCGCCCCATGCTTCCAAAGAATGATACCCGATCTGATCCATTTTCTCCACAATTGGAAGAATTTCCGCAGTGGTCATTCTGGTTGCAATTAAAGACTGATGCGCGTCTCTTAATATTGTTTCGGTAATACCAACTTTATTTGCCATTTCAATAACCTCCATTTCATTACATTCCGCCGTATAGGGCCATGAACACGCCTGCTGCAACGGCAGACCCAATAACACCGGCCACATTCGGTCCCATTGCATGCATCAGCAAAAAGTTTCCGGGATTTTCTTCCTGACCTACTTTTTGCGCAACACGCGCAGCCATTGGAACAGCCGAAACACCTGCGGCACCAATCAATGGATTGATTTTTCCCTTAGACAAGAAGCACATTAGCTTCCCGAATAATACACCGCCCGCTGTACTTAAACTAAATGCGGTTAAACCTAAAAGAAGTATGCCTAATGTCTGCGGTGATAAAAAGTTTTCGCCATTTGCAGTCGCACCAACTGTTACGCCTAAGAAAATGGTTACAATATTCATCAATTCATTTTGGGCAGTTTTAGAAAGTCTTTCGGTTACACCGGACTCTTTCATCAAGTTACCGAGCATCAGCATTCCCACTAAGGATGCCGCATCCGGCAAAATCAATGCAACAATAACCGTGATGGCAATTGGAAATATAATTTTTTCTGTTTTGCTGACTGGACGGAGCTGTTCCATCACAATCATTCTTTCTTTTTTTGTAGTTAACACTTTCATAATCGGCGGTTGGATAATAGGAACCAGCGCCATATAAGAATAAGCGGCAACCGCAATGGGTCCTAAAAGATGCGGAGCCAGTTTCGTGGTTACAAATATGGCTGTAGGACCGTCTGCACCGCCTATAATACCGATAGAAGCGGCTTCTTTTACGCCAAAGTTGATACCGGGAATTAAACCTAAAAGCAATGCGCCGATAAATGTAATAAAAATACCAATCTGTGCCGCAGCACCGAGAAGAATACTTTTCGGATTTGCAATCAACGGACCAAAATCAGTCATTGCGCCGACACCTAAGAAAATAAGCGGCGGATAAATTCCCATTTTTACGCCCTGGTACAAATAATAAAGTAATCCGCCCTCATCACTGGAACCAAGTTTCGCTAACGGTAAATTTGCAAGCAGCATACCGAACGCAATGGAAAGCAGCAACAATGGTTCATACTGTTTTACAATAGCAAGATAAAGCAATACAAAAGACACTAAAATCATAATACCTTGCTGCCATGTAATCGCAGAAAAACCAGTGCTACTTAAAAAATTTACAATAGCATCTAACATTTCTTTTCATTCCTTTACATGTAAATTAAGCTAAAACGACCAAAGCGTCTCCGGTGTTTACAGTCGCACCTTTGGATGTAACAACCGCAGTAACTTTACCGTCTGAAGGCGCCATAATTTCATTTTCCATTTTCATAGCTTCTAAAATAAGTAAAATCTGACCTTTCTTTACGGTGTCTCCCACATTTACTTTGATATCCACAATCGTTCCCGGCATAGGCGCATTGATTTTTGTGCCTTCCGCCGGTACCGCTGCCGGTGCAGGCGCTGCTGCAGGTGCTGCTGCGGGTGCAGGCGCTGCTGCAGGTGCTGCTGCAGGTGCTGCTGCGGGTGCAGGCGCTGCTGCAGGTGCTGCGGGTACAGGTGCTGCGCCGCCAATTTCCTCAACTTCAACCTCATAAGAAGTCCCATTTACATTTATCATAAATTTTCTCATTACAATTCCATTCCTTTCCGTAATTTATATTTTATTAAGATTTTGTTCTTCTAAAGGATTTAATTCTAAAGTTGGTAGCAGCGTTTTGTGTATTTAAAACTGCTGCGACTGCCGCTGTCAGCACTGCGATCAATTGTGTATTATCCTGTTCTGGCTGCGCTTGCGGCTGTACTGGAACAGAAACCGGCTGTTCTACGACTGTTTCCTGTTTTGTTTGAACTGGCCGGTTAAATATTTTCTGCATTACAACCAAAACACCCCACAGAAAGATCAGAACAACAAAAACCGTTAAAACGCCGATTACTGTGCCTGTACCGGCAAACTGCATTCTTTCAGCAAACGTCAATGTTATTTCTCCGTTAACTGGCATATTCTGTTTCCTCCGTTCTTTGATTTATTCCATGTCCATCTTAGATGCAAGCATGTCCAGAGTCGTTATAAGTATGGGACGAAGTTCTGCCGGGTTGATTACATCATCGACCAATCCTTTTGCAGCTGCAACATACGGATTGTTATAAAGCTGCTTAAATTTTTCTTCTGCCTTTGCGCGTCCGGTATAGGGGTCCTTTGCGCCTTGAATAGCGTCTGCGAAGAAAATATCCGCTCCGCCTGCCGGATTGATGACTGAAATTTCAGCATTCGGCAACGCAAATGCAACGTCGCTGCCCAGCGCACCGCTTCCCATGGTAAGATAAGCACTGCCATATGCTTTTCCGGCAAGAATTGTAATCTTCGGCACCTGCGTGCTTTTGTAAACTGCATTCAGTGAAACCGCGCCATCTATAACATTTTTTGCCTGTGCTGGTTCAAAAGCATATCCAGAAGTATTTACCAAGGTAACGACAGGAATGTTTAATCCATCACATGTACTTATAAATTCTTCCATTTTTCCCATGGCTTCCACAGTAAGGGCGCCTTGGTTTTCCTGCGGATTGTTTGCAATAAACCCTACTGCTTTTCCATTCATTCTGGCAAATGCAGTAAACGCTTCAGGCGCATATGCGCTTTTTAATTCTAAAACTGCGCCATTGTCCGCAATATCCGCAACAACCGCTTTGATATCATATACAGAATTTTCTGCCATTTGTGCCGCCACACTGCATTGACGGTTCAAATCATCTTCACAAATTTCTGCAAAAGGTTCTGTCAAAAGATTATCCGGCAAATACGCCAAAACATCTTTTGCAAGCGCAATTGCGTCTTTGTCCGTAGCCGCTATGAGGTGTGCCGTACCATCTGCAAGTGCCGCTTTAGCGCTTCCGAATTCCTCCGATGTAATACCAAAGCATTGTCCTGCCTGCAAGTACATTTTTGCACCCTTTTCAGCCATAATTACAACATCACTGATTTGCGCAATCATAGCAGAAACACCTGTGCAGTAACCTGCAACCACTGTAATCTGCGGTACAGAGCTTTTAATTTCCATAGATTTGGTCATAATATCTCCGTATGCTTCCAGAAGCTCAATACCTTCTTCCAGTAAACCGCCTCCGCAGTCTACAATACCAATTAAAGCAGCACCAGCCTTCTTTGCAAGTTCCATAATGCGCACAATTTTCTTTGCGTGCATTACACTTACAGCACCGTTTAAAACGCACGCATCCTGTACGTAAGCAAATACCAATCTGCCGTCTACAGAACCGTAACCGGTAATAACACCTTCCGTAGAGACTTGAAGTGCTTCTTCCATGGTTTGTGTTTTCTGACGTACTAACGCGCCAACTTCAACAAATGTACCTTCATCAAAAAGCATCTTGATTCTTTCTCTTGCTGTCATTTTTCCTTCTTTTTTCTGCTGTGTTCCATCTACTTTTGCGGCCTTTGCCTTTATGGAACGAAGCAATTCTGTCTTACTTTTCTCTTCCATGTCTTTCCTCCGTTTCCACCATCTTAAAAAGATGGTAAAATTTGAAATTTAACACACAAATACTGAAAATTCCCACATGTTTGTGCTTAGAATTTTCAGTAAAGAGTAAACATTTTTCACGGAAAATTTTATTCTTTTTTAAAAAGTCCAAAATCTACCGCTTATTTCTATAATTCTATATAAATTTCTTTTTTCCTCTAAAAAATTTAATTTTCTTTTAATTTTTTTATTTCTTGCGGATTTAAGTGCCGCCATTTTCCATAAGGCAAATTTCCAAGCTGTAAAAAACCAATTTTTGTGCGTTTTAAAGCGAGCACCGGATGCCCTACTGCTTCTAACATACGTCGTACCTGTCTGTTTCTGCCTTCGGTGATAACAATTTCAATCAAAGTGGTTCCATTGTTATAAACTGTATCCACCCGCACTTTTGCCGGTTGTGTACGTCCGTCTTCTAACATTACCCCCTGCTTTAACGTATTTAGTTCTTCTTTTGTAAATGCACCGCCGCGCACATGCGCCATATACGTTTTTTCTATTTTGTTTTTCGGATGTGTTATACGGTTGGCAAAATCGCCGTCATTCGTTAAAAGGAGTAATCCTTCGGTATTGTAATCCAGTCTTCCCACCGGAAATATACGTGTGTGAATATCCTGCACATATTCCATCACCGTTTGTCTTCCCAAATCATCTTGCACGGTACAAACGCACCCCTCCGGCTTATAAAGCATAATATAGATATTTTTTTTAGGTGAAATCACCACCGGTTCACCGTTTAACGCAATCTTGTCCGTCTCAGGATCCACCTTTTGTCCAATGACCGCCGGAATACCGTTTACAGTAATTTTACCTTCCGTTATCCATTCTTCCGCTTTGCGGCGTGATGCAAGTCCTGCATCGGCTATTGCTTTTTGCAATCTGATTTTTTCCATTGCTTGTAATTGCCTTTCTATACTTTATCTGTAATAGTATATCATAAATAAAACAGATTTTCAATAAAAATTTAGGCAAAAGAAAAACCGTCTTTTCAGACGGTTTTAAAATTTATCTAATGAATGAGTTCTGCATTGATTTTTTCGGAAAATTCTTCAATAGACATCGTTCCGATATCGCCATCTTCTCTGCTGCGTACCGAAACTTTATTCTCCTCTACTTCCTTATCACCCATAATGAGCATATAAGGTACTTTCTCTAACTGCGCCTGACGAATTTTGTAGCCAATTTTTTCATTTCTGTAATCTGTTTCTACACGGTAACCTTTTTCCTGCAGTGCTTTTGTAACTTTTTCTGCGTAATCTGCATGTTTTTCAGAAATAGGAATGACTTTCATCTGTACAGGTGCAAGCCATGTTGGAAAAGCGCCCGCATATTTCTCAATCAGAAGCGCAAGCGTTCTTTCATAGCAGCCGATAGATGTTCTATGAATGATATACGGCCGTTTTTTCGTACCGTCAGAATCTGTGTATTCCATGCCAAATTTTTCAGCCAGCATCTGGTCGATCTGAATGGTAATCAGTGTATCTTCCTTACCAAAGACATTTTTTATCTGGATATCTAATTTAGGCCCGTAAAAAGCAGCTTCGCCGATGCCTATTTTATACGGAATATTTAAATGCTCTAAAATTCTCTGCATCGCATCCTGCGCTTCGTCCCACTGCTCCTTGGTTCCGATATATTTTTCTCTGTCATTAGGATCCCACTGAGAAAAACGATAGGATACATCTTCATACAATCCTAAGGTTTTGAGCATATAGATTGCAAGTTCCAAACAGCCCTTAAACTCTTCTTCCAACTGATCCGGCCGACACATTAAATGTCCTTCCGAGATCGTAAACTGGCGAACACGAATCAAGCCGTGCATTTCGCCTGACGCTTCATTTCTGAACAAAGTAGAGGTTTCATTATAGCGCAGAGGCAAATCCCTGTAACTTCGCATTTCATTCAAATAAGCCTGGTACTGGAACGGACAAGTCATAGGACGCAGTGCGAAAACTTCTTTGTCCTTCTCTTCATCTCCCAGTACAAACATACCTTCTTTATAGTGATCCCAATGTCCGGAAATTTTATAAAGATCGCTTTTTGCCATATACGGCGTTTTCGTAAGCTGCCAGCCTCTTGCATATTCGGTATCCTCCACAAAGCGCTGCAAAATCTGAATGATTTTAGCACCTTTGGGAAGCAAAATAGGCAGTCCCTGACCAATCGAGTCTACTGTGGTAAATAAATGCAGTTCTCTGCCCAATTTATTATGGTCTCTCTTCTGGGCCTCTTCTAATTGCTGTAAATAGGCTGCAAGCTCGTCCTTTGTTGCAAAAGCAGTTGCATAAATTCGCTGCAGCATTTTGTTTTTTTCATTTCCACGCCAGTATGCGCCTGTAACGCTCAAAAGCTTAAACGCTTTTACTTTAGCTGTATATCCAAGATGCGGACCTGCACAAAGGTCTGTAAATTCACCTTGTTTATAAAAAGATAT
>CALXJH010000111.1 GCA_944388555.1 uncultured Clostridia bacterium | reverse complement strand
GGCTGCAAGACCGCCTACGAACGAACCAATGGGAACGGTGATCACCCCTGCAAGCACACCAGTCGCTAAATAACGTCGGTCAGATTCTTGAATAATGCCTAAAGCAACCGGGATGGTAAATACGATGGTAGGTCCCAGCATAGCGCCGACAATTAAACCGCCGAATTGTGCAGCCTGGGGTGTTTTTGCCAATTCCGCAGCCAGTGGTGCACCACCCATATCATTTGCTAATATCGAGCCTGCAAACATTGCGGGATCTGCACCCAGCAAATTAAAGAAAGGTATAATGATGGGTTCTAACAATTTTGCAATTACGGGAGACAGCGCAATAATACCTACCATAGACAAGGCTAAAGTGCCAATTGCCAGTATGCCTTCTTCAAATTGCTGTCCAAGCCCAATTTTACAGCCAATCACACGGTCAAGCGCTCCCAAGACTGCAAATATTACCATAATATAAATAATAATTTCGTTAATACTCATTTGTACCATCCTCATTTCCTGCAATATCTATTTTATCGATAATTCCGCAAATAGCAGCGTCGGTGGGCAACCGATATATTTGGTTGACCGCGCTGCCGATCATTACCAAAACTGTATCGCCCACGCCGGCCCCAATGGTGTCGCTCGCGACCAATCGGCTTTTGGGCTTATCCAGCAGTTCAACAATCAGAAGTTTGCTTCCGGTTAGTTCATCTGCTTTTTTTGTTGCCCAAACACTTCCGCATATTTTTCCAATTCGCATAATTTACATTCCTTAAAATCAATAGATTCTTCCGCTGCTAAAGGCGTTATTTTTGCCCCCTCTGGAACGTACATAGTCGCAAAAGGGTAAGCAGTAACCATGTTTTTTGTAATCAAATGGGTGGTCTGATCGGGTATTACAATCATACCGGGCAGTGCTGCGCTTTGCAGCGCAAAAACATCTTTTTTGTTCAGAAGCTGCGTGCAAATATACGTTTCCGTTTCATTGCAGGGAACATTTAAACGGATTCTTTGCTTTTCAAAAAACGAGAGGGAGGTTATAAGGGTATATTCATATTTCATACCCGGCTGATAGGGTAAAAATAATGTGTAATCATTATAAACCCGAGATAAATTCCCAATTAGCAACGTTTTGGGTAAGGATAAAATTTTTAATACTTTTTCAGTAATCATGAAATCTTTTGAATCAGTGCAAGCGTGTCAGAGGTATATCCGCATGCATTTGCTTCGTCATAGTCTAAGTGTACGTCGTCATGAAAAGCATTGCTCACACGAACAATCGTATCATCAAAAATAAGCGGGCGCGTGCCGAACACTTTAATCCGCACCTTTTCACGATCCTGCACACCATATTTTTTTGCGCTTTCGGGGGTTAAATGAATGTGACGTTTTGCAATGATTACACCTTTAGCGATGGTTAACTGCTTGTCATTTACACGCAGTGTAATGCCGGGAGAGTCATGGATATCTCCGCTTAAGCGTACCGGCGGGGAAAGACCAAGTATACGTGCATCTGTCATAGAGATTTCAACTTGCGTTTCAGAACGCACCGGACCTAAAATGGCAACATTTGAAATGATGCCCTTTTGTGTAACCAAGTCTACCCGTTCTTTGCAGGCATACTGTCCCGGCTGTGACAAATCTTTTTGCTTTTGAAAAACATAGTTTTTGCCAAATAAAAAATCAGCGTCTTCCTGCGATAGGTGTATATGCCTGCCTGAGGCCTCTACTTCTATCATTAGTTCGGATTTTAAAATGCTGAAAATTTTTTCAACAATTTGTTCCATATTTGCACCTTCTAATTGTATTTTCCGCTTAAAACTTTGAACATCATAATCCAAAAAAGCGAAGATAAGCGATTTAATGCAGTTATGATATCCGTGCGGGTTAGTTTGTGATATTTATCTTCAAATGCGTCATATGCGGTGATTTCCACTTCTCTGGCATATGTTCGTAAGCGATTGAGTATGCCAACCATTTTGCCGTGCTTATAGGTGGGAAGAAAATGCCGTATTCCATAGTATTTGCTCGGATGATGGGAATAATCGCGCAGCTGCTTTGCATTTAGTCCTTGAAGATTTAGTTCAGGCAAGGGTTCTTCCTTTACTTCACAGCGTATGATGGAACGTATAAAACGTATGATTTCTTCCAGGTCAGGAATGACTTTGGGAAGATTTTCTTCTTCTGCGCAAAGCTGCGCCAAAATAATTTCCGATTCTAACGCATCTAATTTTCCGCGAAAACGGATTCTGGGATGGTTTTTTGGTACCAAATAGGTAGAATGCAGATGTGTCATCTGTTCCGGCTTTTCGGCTACACTAAAACCATATACTGTTTCAAACAGATCACTTTTTTCTGTTGCCTCTATATGATGTTCTGCTAAAAATTCCCTTGCAGACGGCGTCACAATATCATCTGCAGAGACACGAAAAGTTCCATTTTCTTCGAGCTTTCCTTCTGTAAGCATTTTTTTAAGAATGTCAGCAGAAATGACAGACATGCAATCACGCTCCATGCGGTAAAATTACATCTACTTCGGTGTGCGGACGCGGAATGACATGCACGGCAACCAACTCGCCGACACGTTCTGCCGCAGATGCGCCTGCGTCTGTTGCGGCTTTTACTGCACCTACATCTCCGCGTACCATAACCGTAACCAAACCGGATCCGATTTGCTCTTTGCCTACCAGCGACACGTTAGCAGCTTTTACCATAGCGTCTGCTGCCTCAATTGCACCAACCAAACCTTTTGTTTCAATCATTCCTAATGCGTTTGTATTTGCCATTTATTTTTCCTCCTTATT
>CALXJH010000110.1 GCA_944388555.1 uncultured Clostridia bacterium | reverse complement strand
CATACGTCCGGACATTTATGTGGAGAACACCACCCGCCCGGTGACCGGCGCAGATTTAAAGCCCCTTTCGCTGTCTCAGAAATATAAACTCGGAGACGAAAACGCGGAAGTCTGCGCCATCAAACAG
Organism: uncultured Clostridia bacterium; assembly: GCA_944388555.1. Lineage (GTDB taxonomy): Bacteria > Bacillota > Clostridia > RGIG6154 > RGIG6154 > RGIG6154. Next base: position 14,256 of record CALXJH010000110.1, on the reverse strand, counting down.
CGGCTGTTTTATCTGGGCATTTATACCGGAGATATCGAATCGCCGGTATTTGATACCGATTTAGACCTTGCGGTGCGCCGCTTCCAGGAAGCTTCCGGTCTGTATCCGTACGGCGTTGCAGACATCAATACCCAGCTCACGCTTCAAACACAGGTAAAAACAGGCGAAATGCTGGTGGATAATCAGCTTGCGCGCGCATTTGAGGAATTAGGCACGACAGAATGATTTGTCAATTTAAGGTTGAGTAACTGAACAAGAAATTTTTCTATAACAGAAAGGTAGATTACAATGAAACCATTTAAACTGAGCCCCTTTTTTAAAGAAACCATCTGGGGCGGCAACCATCTTAAAACGTTGTATCAGAAACCGCTGCCAAGCGAAAAAATCGGGGAAAGCTGGGAAGTGTCTACCCGTCCGGAGGGGGCAAGCACGGTATGCGGAATTCCCTTTGACCGCTTTTTTGAGGAACACAAAGAGGAAATTATGGGAGAAGGCTTTACAGGCGAATTTCCGCTTCTTGTAAAGCTGATTGACGCAAACGATAAACTTTCGGTACAGGTGCATCCGTCGGACGAAAACAGCAAAACCGAAATGTGGCATATATTAAGCGCCAAACCCGGCGCCACCTTAATCCAGGGCTTTAAACAGCCGCTCACCAAGCAGGAATTGAAACAAAGCGCCGAAAACGGCACTTTGGAGCAGTATATGAATGTTGTGCCGGTACACGCCGGCGACAGCTTCTTTATCCCGGCAGGACTGGTACATGCCATCGGCGAAGGTATTGTGATTTTGGAAATCCAGCAAAACTCCGATACCACCTATCGCCTGTATGACTATAACCGCGGCAGGGAAATCCATGTAGACAAAGCGGTTGCCTGCGCCGATACATCCGCGTATACCCCTGCGCATTTTCCGGAAAACTGTCTTGCCCGGTGCGATTATTTTCAGGTTTACCGCAAACCACTGCCACTCACCCTTTCGGGCTTTCATATTGTGTTTGCGAAAGACGGAGTGGTAAAAACGGATAACCTGACCATCAAGCAGGGCGAGTTTATGATTGTTCCGGATTCAGCGGGAGAAACCAAACTCACCGGTGAAGGAGAAGTGGTGTATGTCTGCCTATAAAACCGCGGTCGTAACCGGTGCCAGCGGCGGCATCGGCAGCGCGGTTGCCCGGCGCCTTGCCGCTCTTGATTTTTCCCGCATTGTCCTTTGCTGCAACAAAACCTTTCCGGAGCAAACCCGGCGCTATATTGAAGAAAAAGGGATTCAATGTACGGTTTTCCAGGGCGCATTCGGAACAGGTGCGGCAGAAGAGAAACTCATGCAGAGCTTAGACCGGTTAGACCTTTTGGTAAACTGCGCCGGCGTTTCGGGCTTCGGACTGGTCTGCCAGACACCGGACGAAGAATATACCCGGCTGATGCAGGTGAATTTAGACGCGGTGTTTTACTGCATGCGCGCCGCTTCCTCTCTGCTTTTGCAGTCAAAGGGCAGCGTTGTGAATATTGCGTCGGTATGGGGGGTTTGCGGCGCTTCCTGTGAGAGTGTGTATTCGGCGGCAAAAGCCGGCGTGATCGGCTTTACCAAGGCGTGGGCAAAAGAATACGCGCCGATGGGCGTACGGGTAAACGCCATTGCGCCGGGGGTGATTGATACCCCCATGATGGCAGGCTTTTCAGACGAGGAACGAGCAGATATTTTGTCCGAAATCCCGCTTGGCCGCTTCGGTACCGGGGAAGATATCGCAGACGGCGTGGCGTTTTTATACCGCTGCGGCTATATCACCGGTCAGACGCTTGTCATTGACGGCGGCTATATTTCCTGATTTTTTGTTAAAAAGTCCTATGCACCCAGGCCGCAGGCAGCTGTAAAAGCCAGCCCGCAGACAGAAAGTACACGTTTTTTGCACAGACAGCTGTAAAACCCGACTGACGGCTGTAAATATACGTTTCGGCAAACGACTGTAAAAAACCTGTTGCAGATAGAAAATATATGCTTTTTGTAATATGCACGCAGGCCGCAGGCAGCTGTAAAAGCCAGCCCGCAGACAGAAAGTATACGTTTTTTGCACAGACAGCTGTAAAAAACCGCACGCAAACAGAAAGTATATGCTTTTTGTTATGTAAAAGATTGAATACAAAAAAGGACAACGACTACAACATGGAATCGCTGTCCTTTGTTTTTTGCGCAGTTACGCTCTGCCCTGCTTTGTGCATCGGTGTATCTTTCTTATCTTGCAATGGTTTTGTCCTCTTTATACGCCGGCGTTTCTCGCTTGTCCTGCAACGGTTTTTCCCTCTTCATACGCCGGTGTTTCTCGCTTATCTTGCAATGATTCTGCCCTGCTTTTGTACACCGGCAAACAAAATTTTGAAAAACCCGGCTTCCTTTTTCGGCGCCCCATGCCAGCACACCCGCCTGCTTTTGCGCCGGCGCCATATCTCCAGTTTTGCTTGCACAGACAAGCCGTACCAGGCGCGCTGTCAACTACCACAGCGCCTGTCTGCCATCCGTCAAAAAATTTTCTCTTTGCGCTTTACCCGCGCAGGAAACAAACAACCCCGCCGGATGTGCGCCTAAACTCTTTTGTTTACACCGCCAACCGCCTTTTGCAAAGCATGTACCCCTGCCGCTTTGCGGCTTCCTTTTTCGGCTCTCTCCGGCGTTTTAGCAAGAGTCCGGGCATTAAAAGCCTGCGCAGTATGCACAAGATCAGAAGTCTGCCGAAACAGCCGTTACCGCAAAAGTTATAAAATTCTGCCCGGTTAAGTTTTTCTAAACTGCGCCGGCGTTGCTTGATTATCTCGCAATGGTTTTGTCCGCTTTATACCCCACCTTTTCCTGCTTATCCTGCAGCGCTTCTGCTGTGTTTTGTGCGCCCGCAGTCAAATTTGCCAAAAACCAAACTTCTTTGCTTTCATTTTTATAATTTTTTGCACACACCGGTTTTTACACTTATACTGACACGATTTTAAACGCTCTGCACATAATTTTTTATGTTGTTTGTGCGCGCCGGTTGCTTGCGTATTATAATTTTCGCCTCTGTTCTATTTTCCCTCGGACTTGTCGGCTGTGCTGCCCTGTACCCCAAAAAACTTTCTCTTTTTTAGAAAAAATCTTTTACCATGCAGAGAGAATCAGCCGCCGCTTGCCCTCTTTGGTATTTTCGTCTGTTTCTGCACTTATCCTGCCTTTGTTCTGTACACAAATTTTTTCGTATAAATATGCTTTATACGAAAAAAACTTGCTTCCCTTTTGTACATAAGGGTTTTAAACACGCCTTGCCGCTTCCCGGTTATAGGTGTGGTGCGGCGCGCGGCGTTTTTATTTAAATTTTAAACGGTGAAAGAGTGGCTGCCGCACAGAATTTTTTTAAAAATTTTAAGCGGCGCGGCGTTTGTCAGATGCGCCATTATGTGCGCAGTATCAAGTTTTTTTGCATGGCATCTGAGAGCTTGCGGATCAGGTCGGCGCCGTAGGTATAATTTTTAAGATACGCCATGGTTTCCTCTGCCAAAGCGGCTTTTCTTTGTACGCTTTCTGCATCACTTTCGGTAACAAGCCGCATAAAATCCTTCCACCCCTGCCAATCATTTTGCGCCATAGATCCCGGGCAAATTTTCCCAGACGCGTCATAATGGCGCACAACCCGATCGGCGCTAAGATTTAATTCTTTTAAAAGCTGCCGTACCAGCGCAACCGTCTGCTCTACCGCCGCCTGATAATCGCCGTCTTGGGGTATACAAATCTCTATCCCCATGCTGTTTTGATTGGTAATGCCGTTTTTTCCTTTTCCGTCGCCGCAGTGCCAGGTATAGTATTTATGAAAATCATTCACAATCAGCGCGCCGTTTTTATCCACAAAAATATCGGCGGAGCTTTGCCGGTCGGCGCTGTTAAAATACTGAAAATGTGCGTCCGCGTCGGCGCCCTTGCCCGGATTGCCGGTATCATGTATCACAATATAGCGTATCTCCTGCGTTCTCGGACTTTTGTTGTACTGAATCTGCATTTTGCCCCCTCCTGTTTCGCGTAATTTATATTTATTTATATATTATTCTATTTTTACATATTTGGGGATGCCGCAGGCAGAGTGTGCCTATACACTGCCGTTTTCACGCAGTCTGTGGCTTTCTTTTCCGCGTTACGGCACCCATATTTTTCTTTTGTAAATACTGACTTTTATGTTTTGCATCCCGCCGGCATCGGAATGCACGGATATTTGCCTGTCCTTTTTGCCGCTTGTCCGGCATTGTCTGCCGCTTGTTTACACCGCCAACCGCCTTTGGAAAAGCCTGCGCCCGTGCCGCCTGCCGTCTTTCTTTTTCGGCATCCGTCCGCAATTTAGCAAAAGTCCGGACATCAAAAATCTGCATAGTATGCTCAAGGCTTGAAGTCTACCCAAACAGCCGTTATGCGGCAAAAAATATAAAAATTTCATCATCTGCCTGGCTAAGCTCTTTTTCAAATGCGCCGCCTTTGCTTGCCTTGCAAAGATTTTGTCCTGTTTTTGTACCCCGGCGTTTCCCGCTCCGCCTCCAATGCTTCTGCTCTGTTTTAGTCCACAGGCGTTTCCCGCTCCGCCTACACTGGTTCTGCTCTGTTTTAGTCCACCGGCGTTTCCCGCTCCTCCTGCAATGGTTCTGCTCTGTTTTAGTCCACCGGCGTTTCTCGCTCCACCTGCAATGGTTCTGCCTTGTTTGTGCGCCGGCAAGTGAAATTTTGAGAATCCGGCTTCCGTTCCCGCTCTCTGCGCTTGCGCACCCGCCTGCTTTTGCGCCGCCTCCATATCTGCTGTTTTGCTTGCAAAGAAGTCCTGCCAGGGGCGCTGTCAACTACTACAGCGCCTGTCTGCCCTTCGGCAAGAAATTTTCTTTGTGTTTTGCGCTTTATCCGCGCAGGAAACAAACACCCCCGCCGGATGCGCGGCTAAATTCTTTTGTTTGCCCGCCTGCCGCACCGACCGATGATCTTTGCGCGCGCAAAAGCATGCCTTTTCTCCCGGTTTAAATCGACCGGCTTTTTGCGCTTGCCGCTTAGGTTTATCCATGCCCTGTGTTTAATGTGCCGCTTAGGTTTATCCATGCCCTGTGTTTAATCTGCTGCTTTAAGTCTGCCGCTTAGACTTACCGCCGTTCCGTGTTTTTATATACCCGCGGGATAGAAACCCAAACTATTTAGAATCGTTCTTTTTTAGCAGTAATTCCAGCCCCTGCTGCAGCCATGCCGGATATTTTACCCCCATCAGTCCCATATTCTCCAAAATGCTGATACATTCATTGGCGGTAAAGAAAATAATCGCCGTATTTCTGCAAAAGCCCTGGTCGCCGATGGTGATACTCAGCCGGGTAATGACCATGACGAGCAGCAGCTGACAGACCTTGCGTATCAGCCCCTTTAATGCCGCTTTGGAGCTGAGCGCTCCTTCTTCGGTTTTGGGACTGCTGCGAAATACCAGTGCCACCATAACGCCGCAGAAAAAGTCTACCAGCATGGCAATACAAAGCATTTGCAGCATGGTATCAAACCCGCCGAGCAGATATGCGGCGAAAGATGAAAAAGCAAGTTTTAAGCCTGCGATCAGTTTCTGCATATCTCATTCCTCCTCCCTTATCCTTGTAAATCCGGGAGGACAGTACAGAAAAGCTCACGTACTGTCACGCTTTCCTTGCCGCGCACAACGCTGATCCGCAGCAGCAGTTCGCCGGGAACCTGGTACATTTCTGCCGGCAGAAGAATCTGGGCGGTGCCGTCTGTGTTGGCAGTGCCGGCAGAAGAAAACACCTTGCCGTCACTGCGTTTAGCGGTTACGCGCAGCATAGCGTCCGGCTCATTGGTTTGCAGCTGTATCATATACGCATTTACATCCCCTGCAACCAGCGGCCGGCAGCAAAAAGACTGAAACGCGTTATCCACCGCTTTAAGTTCTACTTTCATTTTTGTTCCCTCCTTTAAAATCCGTAAACTTCCACTGTAAATGGATATACATAATACCGAAGAAAAGAATCTTCCACCGGATCATCCAAGGCAATATTCATAGAAATTCCGCCCGCGTCATCCGGTACGAGGGTACCGTTTATATGAATACCGGCGCCGCCGAACGAGCCCCATACCACCCGCGTATTCAGACTGTCATTCATGGTAAAAAGGCCGTCTTCAGTCTGTCCGAACGAAACGCGGCGCGTGGTGAAATTATCGTTACGGTTATTTGCCAGATCGACCACCGTATAAGAAATCCAGGTTGGGTTATCGCGCACGCCGTTATAGCAGCGGATGATCAGATTCTGATAGGTATTGCCGGAATTTAAGATGGGCACAGAGGTATCGCCCATCTGTACGGTGTGGGTACCGAACATAAACAGCCCGGCGTCGGAGGCATACATGGAAGGGACTTTGCCGCGTGCATACCGGCGGCGGTCGATCACCTGCCCATCGGGTGTGATTTCGGCAAGCAGTACCACATTACCGGTTGGCATTTCTGCCGATGCCGCCGGATAGGCACGGTTTTCCTGCACGTCTGATTTCAGGTAAATATACGCAGTTTGCCCTGCGGTATACGCCACCGTTTCGGTGCTTTCTACCGTAATGACCGTTCCGTCGTCAAAAAATGCCACACCCGGCTGAATATACGCCGTGCCGTCGGCGGCTTCCACCCGCAGTGTCTGATTGGTTTCGGGTACAATTCCCGTGCTGGCGTTTGCAAAAATCATATCGCCGAGCTTTGAAATGGAATAGGGCAAATCGTTCTGGAAATGATCCGCCACACCGCCGCTCACAAACAGCTGTACGGCACGGTTCATATCTTCCGCACCAATCATCTGGTTATCAAAAAACAAATAGCTGTACGCCATGTTACATTCCGTCCTTTCTGCCCTATTCTATACCGCGGCAGCCCGGGCAACTGCTGCCGCCAAAAAAATTAGTGTAATTTATAATGTTTTATATATTTGTCTGCTGAAAAGGTTCCAGCCCGATGCTTGTCTTAAAATCCGCAGTATCGCCGCGCCGCGTGCGCACCTGCATCTTTACAATGCCTCTTTCCGCACCTACGCTTTTTTCCACATCCACCAGATCGCCGAGTGCCAAATCCACTGCGCAGGGAACCGCCTGCCACGATTCAGTCGCATACTGGCGCAGCTTTAGAAGATTGGAAGCCTGGGTGGGATCATAATCCAAAAGATCTGCCTCAAACACCGCCACCGGATCTTCTTCCAGCGAAATGTAGCGGACTCTGCCGGTCTGGAGCGTATCGGAAAACTGCAGTTTTCCGTCGGGTGTATCGCAGTAGATATAGGTGCCCTCGTAAATATATTCTCCGTTAAAATCCCCGCCGACTGCCGCTACATACTGCTTCATATAATTTTCCGGGCGCTCGTCCTTGAGGGCGGGATAGTTCACATCGCCGTACCACTGAATGAGGGGCTCAAACTCCTCGGTATAATACCCGGCATTCTGCACCGCCGTGAGATAAGACGCGCAGGTTATGCCGGACAGATTGCGGTTACCGGTCGATAAACGCAAAGGCCGGCTTACCGGATACAAAAATGAAAAAGTAAACGCCGCGGCTGCCGGCTGAAAGCGGATACACATACCAATTCCCGTTCCCGCAAGCACCTGTTTTGCCGCAGACAGCAAATCGGTATTTTCCTCAATCACCACCGTTTTATCGCTGCCCTGTGCGGTCTGCGCCTCTATACCAAGGTAAGGGATTCGGGGCAGTATATGACTGCGGATTATATCCTCCGGCTTTCCGGTAAGGGTGAGGCGGTCTGCCAGCAGCAGGCGTCTGGAAAGGAGCGTTAAAAGCGGCTTTGCGCCGATTTTCAGGATTCCGTCTTCCAGCTGATAGGAAGTAATAATGGTTTGCAGTTCTCCGTAGGAAAGCAGCAGTGTTTTTTCCTGCTGCATAAGATCAAACAGCGGATGGGGAGAAATGAGCCACATATCCAAAAGTCCGCAGTCGGCATACTGCTCTTCCCAGCGCAGCCGCAGATAATCGTGGATAATCAGGCGCAGTCTGCCTTGCCGGTCGTATACGCGTACATCCTTCATGCTTTCACTCCCTTCTATAAAATACATTCGGTGTAATGCACATGATACAGGCAGTCACACCGCATATCCCCGCTTGATGAGAATTTGAGCACATTCTCACCGGGTGCGAGATAAAAGTCGCTTAAATAAGAGCTTTCGGACAGCGCATACAAGAGATTTGTGCCGTCCTTATTATAAATGGTGCGGTCGGGCACCGAGATGGTAATCACCTCCTGCTCCGGAATGGAGGCGGTAAGATGCAGCGAAGCGCCGGTCGTGAGATTCTGAATGGTAAACGCCTGCTGTGCGGTGCCGTGATTTTCAATAATAAGGGTCGGTTCGCACGCGATTTGTCCGTCATTGAAGCAGTTGCCCTCTGTAATCCGCTCTGAAAACACAGCCGGGAGGGTAAAGGGCGTAGAAAGGCGCCGTACACGGCTGTAAATACGCACCTGCCGCGGCTCCGGATCGTGAAAATACGGACTGTCACACACAAAGGTAAGACTTACCGAATAGCCGCCGCTTTCTAACATATTTTTATCAGAAAAGCGTATACAGCGCGCGGAAATTGCCTTAATGACGGTATCGCTGCGAAGCGTCAGCACACCGGGGCTGTACAAAATGCGGCTGGCGCGTGCCGTACGGCTGTTATCGTCATAGATGTGTCCGTTTATGGTAATGGTTCTTGGCTTATCGCGGCTCAGCAGTAATTTTTGTCCCGGTTCGCTTCCAAAAACCGTGGTATGTTCCTCCGTTTCCGGACGGCCAAGCCCCGAAATAGACAAAGGGTGCAGCAGAGGGTGATCACCGCCGCACAAAACCACTTTGCCCGTTTCATTCTCAAATTCTATACCAAACATCCGTCCCGCCTCCTTTCTCTTGCTCTGTAATAAACCGAAAAACGAAAGGAGAGCAACCCTTCCCCTACGGCGCTTTTCACCGATGTGCTGTCGGTATCGGATAGGATGCGGATGATTTCTCCTTCCGGGATAAAGGGAAACGGCGCGGATTGTACATAATCCTGTATGGCTTCCAATAGAGAATGATTTTCCACCGTTTCTTGTGTATCACCCGAAAAGGAACAATAAATCTCCACCTTAAAATCCCGGCGCAGCAGGGCTGTACCATCTAAATAGCGGTAAACGGCGCGGATCGCCGGCTCACTTTTCAAGGCAAGCCCGGTCGTGCTTCCACCCGCATAATCGGCGGCGACGCCGCCTGTCAGCTTAGAAACCGCAGGACACGCCGCTAAAAAAGCAATGATTTCCTGATGCATGTTCTCCTCCTTTCGCATAATTTATATTTAATTATAAATTATGCCTTTTCTATCGTAAAGAGAGGGCGGTATGGCAAAAGTCTGCACTCAAAGCATTGGCACAGCGGGACCAGCGCCTTACCGTACGCACCTTTCCGTTTAAGATACAGCGATCTCCGGTATCGACGGGAAAGGTGTATTTCCCTAAGATACGCACTTCGATATCACTGTTATTTTCCACGCCGCCCATCTGTTCGCGTACCGAATACCGGCAATTGGTCACACATTTTCCGGCGTATACCATGCGGTGCCGTATGGTATTGTCTGATCCTTTTTCTTTGTGCAGAATTTCAATATAGCCTTCTTCCATGACCATCCCTCCTTAAATACCGCGGTATAAAAGCGCGGGCGGGAAAAACAGACAAGCGGTTTTGTACAAATCCGAAAACAAGTCCCGGTCGTTGTATTCCCGTACAAAGCCGTCCCACTGCTCCTGCCGAAGCCCGAGTGCGGAAAGACGCATATACAGGGCGTCGCACAGTGCGCACCATCCGTTTTTTACTTGTTCCGCCTCTGTGTCCATTACCGCATCCGGCGCTTTTACGCGCTCTAAAAAAGCCTTGGCATACAGCAGCAGGCGATAAAAAGTCTGTTCGTCTCCGATCTGACTGCCGCCGAATACATTCTTGTAATACTCAAACATACGCATGCCTCTCTTTCTGCCGTCCCTGCCTTAACGATAGGCAGGGACGTCGCTTAAACATTGATTTAAGCGTTTTCTACAGATGTACAAATGCCTGCGGTTTTGTTCTCAAACACATTGCTCAGCGCGTAAATACGATAGCCGTATTTATAAGCGTCTGCGGTCTGGTTCGCCTCCGGAAGAATCACCTTCGGCGCCGCATGCTTGGTAATCTGCAAAACAGCGGCTTTATGTACCACCATAAAGTTGATGCTGCTGCCCGAAAGGGTAAATCCGCCGGCTTCCTGTCCTTCTGTGATGCCGTCATTTAAAGTCACTTCGGTGTTAAAGCGCCCTTTGGGCACTGTGATCACCTGTGCAAAATTCTCCAGCACCGCTTTGGATACGGTCGTTTCTGCCGCTTCAATTGCATCCAGCAAGGCCGGCGTTATAAACAAATAACGCTCGGTTTCGGGCACTTCTTCGGCATCCAGCGCCGCTTTTGCCGTACGGATGGCGTCTAAAACCTGTTCGGCAGTGGTAAGCGCTTCGCTCTTTTGAGCGCCTTTGGAAGCGTATTTTGCAAAACGCACCGCGTCGAGTTCCGGCACCACTTTGGTGCGGATAAATTCGCCCGCCAGCGCACCGAACGCAACGCCTGCCGTTTCCTCATTGTCCATGGCGTCTACCGTAAACGCTCTGCCGCGTTCATAATCAAAAGGTACGGTTTCAAGTGTCAGCTCTACCGCGCCGTCAATATAACCGCTGTTTCTGGAATAGTTGCCAAGCCCGTCCATACGCATTTTCGGAATAATGATTTCCGACGCATTGGCGCCCTGACGGAACAGTTTTGCGTCGCTTTCCAGTACACCCGTTTTGGAAGTTTTTACATACACCTCGTCTAAAATGTCTGCATACTTTTTAAATGTTGCTATACTCATATTTTTTCCTCCTTACATTTACCCATTGTTTTTTTGATTTAACAAAGTCCCAGCGCACGCCTGAGTTTTTCTTCCTGGCGCTCGTCTTCCTCACCGCCTGCCGGACCGGAAAATATCGGCTCGGCGCTTTCAAACAGATAAGGATGCGCTTGTTTTAAATCCGCAATCACGCGGTCAAGCGGCGTATCGGGCGGCAGGGTGTTGTTTAAAACCCCTTTGGCGGCCTCCACCGAGCGAACCCCCGCGCCCCGCAGCTTTTCTTCCAGCATTTCCTGCTGTACTTTTTGTAAAACAGATGTCTGCTGCGCCTCACTGAGTCCCAGCTCTTCTAAAAACGGCTTTTCCAATTTGCAACACCTCCTTTCGGGTTTGGTTTTGTGCGGTCAATTTCCCTGCGCAGCGGCTTTTTCGGCACACTTTGCCTGGTCAAAAACTGCGATGCCTTTTGAAGCGTTTTAGCCGCACCACCAGGTCCGCACTTCTTCCTTGGTCAGCACCCCTTTATCCAGCAGAGACAGCATATCCGAAAGCTCGCTGGATTTATCCCGCAGTACCGAGTCATCGAACTGAAAGACTGCTTCCGCACCGGCGTTTTTGCGTGCGCCATACAGGCAAAGCATGTTGGCACAGGCAATTAAAAGCTGGCGGAGTGCGGCGGCAAGCGCGGTCTGTACGCCTTTTACCGTCGCATAAGTACGGTGTCTTGCCATTTTCAGCTCGGTTGCGGTACGCACCGATAAATTGGTATCCGAAAAAGTACCTCTTGCCAGCGCACAGCTGTCCTCAATGCGCTCTAAAATACAATTTAAGCCTTCAATAATTGCGCTCTGCCGCAGGGTTGGCGTCCAGTCTTGAAACAAATCGTCCTGCGAAGTGGAAAGCAGGCGGTATAAACGCTTGTCCGGCACTTTTCTTTTTCCCGTCCTGTCCTTTAAAAACGCGGTATCGGCTACATATAACGCGCGTTCTCCGCTTTCAAATTCCCATATCAGCCGATTAAACTGCTGTTCGGCTTCCCGGATAAGCGGTTTTGCCTTTTCATATACCGGACGCCCGTCCCAGGTGGAAAATACACTAAACAGCGGTTTGGTACAGCCGCTGATATGGGTAACCGGCGCATAGCCGCTCCAAAACGACGGCATATATTCCATAATTTTACCGTCCTGCATGGCAAAATTGGTTACCGTGTACACATCCTTTTCCAAGCTGTGCCGCTCAATGCGCACAAATCCTTCCCGAAACTCATAAAACTCGGTCACCAAAGGAATCCGATGCGTTTCATCCCACGCAAGAATTTTAAAATTCTGCGGCGTTGCCACATGGATATACAGCTGTTTTCCGCGTATATAGGGTTTAAAAATCACCATGCCGTGCAAAAGCCCCAACGCGGTATGCCGCAGGATATGCGTCAAAAAGTCCTGATAAACGCCGTCTAACTGCGGGTCGGTCTGGCTTTTGAGCTCCAGCGTTGCAAGCCTGGATAGCTCAGACGCAATGGCAACCGGAAGATTCAGCCTGCCCGCTGTGTCCGGCGGCATTTGGGTATCTGTCTGCGGCTCTTTTTTGAATAAAAACATGAACAAAATTCCTCCTTCCCCTTAAAACTTACACACCTCAATCACGCTCCCGCGTTCTGTTTTGCCGGGCTTGCTGCGCCTCGGCTTCTCTGTTTTTTGCTTGTCCCCTTGCCCTGCCGAAAAACAGATTTTTTGTCTGCGCCGCACCATTTTTGCGCGCCTGCCGCGGTCAAATTTTCTCTAAGCGCTTGTCCGCTTGCCGCGCCGAAAAACAGATTTTCTGTCTCGGCTCCGCACCATTTTTGTGCGCCTGCCGCGGTCAAATTTTCTCTAAGCGCTTGTCCCCTTGCCTCGTACGGAAAACAGTTTTTTTGTCTGCTCCACACCATTTTTGCACGCCTGCCGCAGGGAAAATTTTCTCTAAGCGCTTGTCCGCTTGCCTCGTACGGAAAACAGTTTTTTTGTCTGCGCCGCACCATTTTTGTGCGCCTGCCCCCAGCCTCCTGTCCCCTGGTGCGCAAGGAAAACAAAATCTTCTGCCGGCAGACTAAGAACAAAGCACCGTCGAGGCGAAATAACGCATGTCATCCATTGCGTGATCGCTCTCTTTGATCACTTTATCCTCTTTTGCCGTTTCATCCCAGGCATACTCACCAAATTCGCGGATAATGTCGCGGCAATCGGGGTGAAACAGCAGGCGGGAGGCTTTGAGCAGGGCAGAAACCCGTCGAATGCCGTCTAAAACCTTGTTGTTCGCCTTGCGCACCGAAAATTTGCCATGCCGCCGGATTTCAGCGATAAAGGAAGCCGCCGACGGATCCAAAATCACAAACTCGATGGGCAGGTCCCCTGCCAAGCGCTCTAAATCCCCGTAATACTCCGCGTCGGTACGCAGGCGGTTTTGTTTCCGGCCGTCATAATAAAATTCACCTAAGCGGTATGCGCTGCCGTTTTCCACCTGCCAAAGTCCCATGGAACAGGGATTTAAGGTACCATAGTCTACCGAAATATAAAACGCGGCGTTTTGAGAAACCGGGTACTTCTTAACATGCTTTTCGGGGCAAAACATAGGATACACCAATCCGGACGCTACCGCCCATTCCCCTAAAATAAAGCGTTTATAAAATACGCCGGTATACTCCTTTTTAAGACTTTCGATATAATCATCGGGCAGGAACGTATTGTCGGTTAAACGAAACCGAACCTGCAGCAAATCCAGATCCTTCCGGGAAAGGTAGTTTTGCATGAGCCAATGATTGGGGCTGTCGGGATTGGTGGTTGCAATCAGCTTGGCATCGGGGCGGCTGAGCCGGGACAGCAGCATACTGAAGAACGCTTCGGGGAAAAGCGTCAGTTCATCGCAGTATGCCCCCTGCAAGGTGATCCCCCGGATTTTATTTTCAGAACGCGCGTCGCTTACCCCTTCTAAATAAACCGTTCTTCCAAACAGCTGTGCCTCTTTTTTAGACAAACTGTAGGAAAAATGTTCGCCCAGCATATCTTTGAGGGGTTCTAAGACGTTGCGTTTTAAGGTGGTCAGTGTTTTGCCTGCCATAAGCAAAGGCGCGTCTTTGGGCAGACCGGCGGCATAAAAGCTCCATAAAACCAGTGAAATCCAGGTTTTACCGCTGCGCACTGCGCCCTGCAGAATATTGATGCGCGCAAGCTTTCCCTGCTGCCAGCGTTTTAAAAGCCTGCGCTGTTTTTCTGTATACAAACCCATTTACTCTCCTCTCTTTTCTATCCGGAACGCCGCCTAAAAAAGGCGGCGGTTTTGTCTTCTATGTTTTTTGTCCGCTTAAAGACGCCGCTTTTGCTTGCCCTTTC